>CBINJX010000237.1:0-7220 GCA_966251085.1 uncultured Verrucomicrobiales bacterium | reverse complement strand
GGGAATCGAACCCTCGTATGCAGCTTGGGAAGCTGCCGTTCTACCATTGAACTACACCCGCATGAAAACGCCGGGACTACTTCCAGGAGACGGCGTCGTCCGCTTCCTGTATCTTCTTATCACCGTCGGTGCCAAGCTTATTATCTTTTCCGAGCGCAAAAGCAACAACTCCGACGCGGGGAGACTCATCCTCTTTTACGTCCGAGTAGTATTTCTTCACACTGACCTGATTGTCGTAGTTGGAGTCTAGGACCACATTGTACTGCTTGCCCCACGGATCGTAGAAGCAGCCCTTCATGTCATCTGCACCCTTTTCGACGAAACCAGCACGTGGCTGTGCAGGATTTGCGACCGATTTTCCTTCGAAGAAGACCACGCGGCGCGGGTTGTACTTGTGGTTTGTGTTGAGGCCATCCGGTAGAGCCCGGAGGGTATTGAAAAGAGCGTTGTTGTTGACCTGGATTTCAGCTGCGGGATCACCAACCGCCGCTTCCTCTTCGCTGTTGTTCGAGGAATTGGAGTCTTCGACTGCCGGATACTTGCCGTACTCGGTGTTGTAGGCCTTTACTGCCGTGACGATTTGCATCACGTCATTCTTGGCCTGAACCTTGCGTCCGTTCTCCTTTACGGCGCTGATTGCCGGGAAGAGCAGACCCATGAGAATCGCGATGATCGCGATTACGGTAAGCAGTTCAACGAGCGTGAACGCTGCAATGAAGTATGAATGAGGGGAAACGCGTTTCATCATAGGGAGCACCTTTGTCTCCGAAAGTACTGGACGGAAAGCCAATGACAACGAAAAACTCGTATTCTGATTAGCGTCTATGCCGCCGATCACCTTACCAGTGTTTCAGGAGACGATGATTTCCGCAGCGGAAGGTGTTTCGCTCCGGTTGCGAACGGTTGAAATGCCGGAGTCCGAGGTTGTGGCAGAGGTAGTTCTCACTCACGGGTTTGGGGAACATTCCAGACGTTACGAGCATGTCGCTGCGGCGTTTGCCAACTGCGGAATCCGGGCATGGTCTTATGATCTGCGCGGACATGGGCGTTCTGGTGGCAGGCGGGGTGACGCATCGAATTATGGTCTCTTTCTCGACGATCTGGCGCAGGTGCTGGAGTGTGCATCGAGCACGCTGAATCCCTGCTTTCTGCTCGGGCATAGCTTTGGCGGGCAAATCACCCTTCGATATCTGCAGGAAAGAAGGCCGGCGATCAGCGGTGCAATCATCTGCTCACCATGGCTGAAGCTGGCATTCGAACCGCCATGGTGGCGGATTGCGCTTGCTCGGTTGGCTTTGCGGTTATGCCCGGGGTGGACCCAGAATACGCCCGCGAGAGTGGCGCACCTTTCCCGGGATCAAGAGTATCTACTCTCCATGCCGGATCTCGATCTCATGCACCGGATGCTTTCGCCGCGGTTGTATTTTGCAATGGTGGAGGCGGGGCAAAAAGCTTTGGCGGAAGGTGGGGCGCTTCAGGTTCCAATTCTACTCATTCATGGCGATGCTGACGAGGTGACCTGTGCACGGGCGACTCAGCGCCTCTATGAGCGTGTGGCGAGTAAGGATAAAACTCTGGCTCTTTATCCAGATGCGCGCCACGAGACGCACAATGACCTCTGCCGCGACCGGGTGCTGGCTGATATTTGCGGATGGATCAATGATCGGGTAGGTTCCTGATCCCGAGCAATCGAGCGGGACTTCTTGCAACTTTGCCCTTGGCAGGTTGAACGACTTGCTTATAGTCCCCGCCCTTTCTCCTACAGGAGCTTACTTATGTCTCAGCATCGTTCTCTCAAAGGCGCCAGCACGATCGTCGCGAAGCGCAATGTCCTCAAGCGTTTTGAACGTGTAGAGCTGCTCAAGCAGCGTGGCCAGTTCAAAGCTGGTCAGAAAGTAATCGGTCTCCCGAAGACCAAGCCGAACGAGTAATACGTTGCTCCGGATTTTAGTCCGGGGCTTTTTCTCGGAAGATTTCTTCATAGCACGAGGGCTCCTGCGCAAGTCGCGGGAGTTCCTCGTGCTTTTTTTGTTCCTGGTTGATCACATTGGACACGGGGCGTGCTGTATGCGGATACGCTGCTGAGGGAGGTGAACTGCGTATTGAAACGATCACATTACGTTTGACTTCCGTTTCTCCGGTTGCCACCGCCTAGCAGCGGCGTGTATCACTGCTTGCACTCATGAGATTTCCGCTTGCGCTCACCGCAAAGATCGCTGGTTACATCATCGGGAAGAAACTTCGCGGTATCGAGAAGTTTGCGACCGTGCTCCAGCTCGAGCCTCTTCACACGTGTAACCTTACATGTACCGGCTGCGGACGCATCCGGGAGTACTCGACCTCGTTGAAGAATGTCATGTCGCTGGAGGATTGTCTCTCGGCGGCAGAAGAGTGCGAAGCACCGATGGTGTCGATTTGTGGAGGCGAGCCGTTGATCTACCCGCAGATTGAAGCGTTGGTGAATGGCATTCTGACGCAAGGGCGCATCGTTTATATCTGCACGAACGCGACGCTGATGCGGAAGAAGATGCGCGAGTTTCTCGCCGCTCGGTATGTGACGCAGGAATGGGAGGTCGAACCGAAGATTCAGCGGCTGCTTGCCGAGGAGCTGATTTCCGCAAAGGACGCGGAGGAGATTCGCAAAGGCCCGAAAGATGCAGAAAAGCCGGTGATCGCACCATCCAAGTACATGTACTGGAATGTGCATCTCGATGGACTCGAGCGGACGCATGACCTGATCGTGGAACGGGAAGGGGTCTTCAAGGAGGCAGTCCTTGCCATCCGTATGGCCAAGGTGCTCGGCTATCAGGTCGCGACAAACACGACGGTATACCGAGAGACGGACGTGAAGGAGATTGAGGATCTCTTCGCATTCCTTTCCAGCCTTGGGGTCGATGGGCATACCATCTCACCCGGGTACGACTACGACGCGGCGAAGAAGGACATGGTAGCGCGGCTCGGCAAGGATCCGGAGGAGTTCTTCCTCACCCGCAAAGCGACAACGGAGAAGTTTGCAAAGGCGGAAGAGTGGGGCGCCAAATTCCCAATTTTTGGCACACCTGTGTACCTGGAGTTCCTGGCAGGGAAACGCGATCTCAAGTGTTCAGCCTGGGCAATCCCCACTCGGAATGTTCGTGGATGGACAGGGCCATGCTATCTGATGACAGATGGCCATTATAGCTCCTATCGCGAACTTCTGGAGAAGACGGACTGGAATAAGCTGGGCGTTGTGGATGGCGAGGTCCGCGACAAGCGCTGTGAAGATTGCATGATGCACTGCGGCTATGAGCCGACTGCCAGTCTTGGTATCGATGCGAAGCCGGGAGACACCTGGAAGACGGTAAAATTCAATTTCGCTCCTCGTCCCGAGCCCGTGAGCGCAGCGGAGGTTCAAGCATTCAATGGCGCATCCATTGGAAAAGGACATCTGCAGGAGTTGAAGGCGGCTGGTAAGGAGCCGAACCCGACATGCGGATCGGCTGCTGCGGTAGAAGCAACGGTCGCGTAGTGAATGCGTTGTGAAGCTGCGGATATCGGCCGCAGCTTTTACTGTAGCGCTTGCGGTTTTGAGAGGTGTGACATCTAACGTTGCGCCTCTCATATGGAACTGAGGCACCTGCGCTACTTTCAAGCCGTCGCGGAAGAACTGAGCTTCTCCCGCGCCTCGGAGCGTCTCCGGATTGCTCAGCCGGCACTCAGCCGTGCGGTGCAGGAATTGGAAGCGGATTTGGGAACACTGCTGTTTGAGCGAAATCGCCGGAGTGTCCGCCTTACTTCCGCTGGAAAGGTGTTGTTGAAAGAGGCGGCGATCCTTTTCGATCGATTGTCCGAGAGCACTCAGCGTGTTCGTCGTGCCGGCACCGGTGAAGAGGGAGAGCTTCGTCTTGGGTACATCGGCCCCCCGACTGAGCCTTTTCTCAGCCGTTTGCTCCGGGAATATCGGCAGCGTTATCCGCGCGTTTCCCTGCACCTCGAGGAAAGGACGCCCGAGAGGGTTTGGGAGATGGTTGCCAAGGGGCGGCTCTCGGCTGCATTGACCCGCCCGGTTTCATCGGCGGAACCACTCGGATTGAAAACCGTGTTTCTTCGCGATGAACGGCTTGGGGCGGTTGTTCCCTCTACGCATCCGCTAGCCGCACGACGCAGCCTTAATTGGAAAGATCTGGCGGGGGAGCCTCTTGTAGTCCTCGCACGGCGCGAGGGAGTCGGTCTTCACGATGCAGTTCTCGCTGGATGCCGTCAGGCAGGTTTTCTTCCGCGACTTGCGCATACACCAAGTCTGATCGGAACCGTTCTTACGTACGTCGAAGCAGGAGAGGGAATTGGCGTGGTTACCGAAGGAATTGTAACGCCAGCACGCCCTCTGCGCTTCGTACTGCTCAGGCCGACTGTGTCGGTGCCACTGGTACTCGTCTGGCACGAGGATGAGGATACACCGCCAGTTCAGCGCTTCCGTGAGCTGGTGATCGAGTGGAAGAAGCGAGGTGCTCTCTGGGGTGGGCAGATTCAGCCTGAAAAAGGCAGTTGAGGGTTCAGGGTTGAGGGTTGAGAGCCGCAAAATAACGGATTCGGATGGGTTTGGAGATTTACCCGCGAGGTGAACGCCTGTTCGGCGTTGTTTGAAATCCAAAGGCCTCATCCTGTGCTCCCTGAGTGATCTCTTCAGAAATCCTACTGCAGTTTTTAGGTTCAGTGCTGAACCGGAGACTGGATTCCTCAGGTAAAAAGAATTGGCTCCTACGGTGGTTCCGATATGGCAGAGGCGATATGCGGAAGATTGGTAAAGTTCTGTTTGTGGCAATGCTCGCGGTGCTAAGTATTGCGATAGTTGCAATCGGTGCAGTGTATTGGCTGAGTGCGCGACGATTGAGCCAGCGGCACGTGGTGCTGCCAGTCCCTATGGCAATCCCGTCTGAGCAAGGATCTGTGGCGCGCGGGGCACATCTCTATGCGACCCGGGGATGTGCGGATTGCCATGGCGCCGACCTGGGTGGAGCTAAGGTCGTCGAGAACCCCGCAATCGGGCGTCTGCACGGTCCGAACCTGACACGTGGCCAAGGCAGTGTGACGGTCGATTACGCGGAAGAAGATTGGGTGCGCTCGATCCGGCATGGCGTGAGCCCGAAGGGACGCCCGCTCGTGCTGATGCCTTCACAGGAGTACGCCGGAATGTCCGATCAGGATTTTTCGGACTTGGTTGCTTATCTCAAGAGCGTTCCCCCAGTGGACCGGCCGACTGTGCCGGTGTCGGTGGGACCGGTTGCTCGACTGCTGATTCTGGCCGGAGAGATGCGGCTCGCTGCAGAAGTCATCGACCACTCCGGGCTTAAAGCATTGAATATTCCGCCTGGGATCACGCCCGAGTACGGGCGGTATCTCGCCGCGGGTTGTACGGGATGCCATGGTCCGAACTACTCGGGCGGAAAAATTGCCGGAGGGCCGCCAGAGTGGCCGGCGGCGAGTAATCTGACTACCGGTGAAATGGGAGCCATGAAGAATTGGTCCGAAGTCGACTTCATGACTGCCCTGAAAACCGGGCACCGTCCGGATGGCTCCGAGATCAATCCCGTGATGCCGCGCGCCTTCGGCAAGATGACTGAAGAAGAAATGAAGGCGCTGTGGGCATTCCTGAAAACTGTACCCGCTGCAGAGACCGGAATGCGGTAGAGAACGCCAAGTTCTCAGCTTCGCAGAAATAGAAAACCCGGCCGCACGTTCGTGCGGCCGGGTTTCATATTGAGAAGATAGGAAGAGTCGTCGGCCGGATTAGATCTTCCAGCCCGGACGGTACTCCTTGTTCACGTACTGATTCGCTTCGGCGATGTTCTTCACCTTGCCAGCTTCGTTATCCCACTCGAGGCGTTTGCCGGGACCGATGCGAGCGGCGAGGTGGCCGAGGAGGCACATCTCGGTGAGACCGCAGGCCTTTGCCACAAAGTCGGAGCCGGCGCGTTCGCCGCCACCGATCGCACGGATCCACTCTTCGTGGTGGCCGGGGGAGCGAGGAAGAGTTGGCGAAGGAGCTTGGAAGTCTGCCATCTTCGAAGCCGGGAGCAGTGTCGGCTTGCCGCGATCGTAGTCGTCGTGGAGCAGACCCTTCTCGCCAATAAAGAGGGTGCCGTTCTGTGTTGGCTTCGCGGAATTCTTCGAATCGCCTTCGCGCATCGGGATTTCACCACCAAACTGCTCGGCCGTCGGTAGATTGCCGCCATCATGCCAGAAGACGTTCAGTGCAGGGCGATCGCCTTTTGCTGCGAACTCGAGTCGGATGGTCGAGCGCTTCGGCGGGCTGTCTTTAGTGGCGCCTTCCGCGGAGACACATTCGACGGCGACCGGTGAGCCGAGGCCGAGTGCGGTGAATGGCCAGTTGAGAATATGGCAGCCCATGTCGCCAAAGGCACCGGTGCCGAAATCCCAGAAGCCGCGCCAGTTGAACGGATGGCACTTCGTGTAATACGGACGGTCTGCAGCTGGTCCGAGCCAGAGATCCCAATCGAGATTCTCCGGCACCTGACCATCAGCCTGTTCGGGCCAATTGATGCCCTGCGGCCAGATCGGACGATTGCTCCAGGAGTGGACTTCCTTCACCTTGCCGATCACACCTGCCTTGATCCATTCGGTAGCGAGCCGGATGTCTTCGCTAGCGTTGCCTTGATTGCCCATCTGGGTGGCGACGCCAGCTTCCTTTGCAGCCTTCGCGATCTCGCGAGCTTCCCAGATCGTGTGGGTGAGCGGCTTTTCGCAATAGACGTGCTTCTTCAGCTTTAGGGCGCGAATAGTCGCCGGATAGTGATGATGATCCGGCGTGGAGATCACGACTGCATCGTAATCCTTTAGATCATCGTACAGCTTCCGGTAATCGCGGTATTCCTTTCCACTGAAGGCCTTGCCTTGGGCCTTCTCGATCTGTGCCTTCGCCTTGTCGATACCCTTCGTATCGACGTCGCAGAGGGCGACGATGTTGTGCTTGAGGAACTTGCTCAGGTTATCGCTGCCTTTTCCTGCGGCACCGATGATGGCGAGGTTCAGCTTTGAATTCGGCGACTGCGACCGGAGAATCGCAGGCGCAACGAAAATGCCGGCGCCGATGGTGGCGGAGAGGGAGAGGAACTTACGTCTATTGAGGGAGGACATAGGTGGTGAAGTAACCGGTGAAAGACTGCGCTCTTAGCAGTTGTGTTGCAAGGCGGTTGAACAGGTACAAAGAAGAAGCGGCGCAA
>CBINJX010000236.1:0-7222 GCA_966251085.1 uncultured Verrucomicrobiales bacterium | reverse complement strand
CCATCTACTCCCAGATCTCGGCTCTCGCGCGGGAGCAGACGCTCTCGGTCCTCTGTGATCGCCTGGAGCAACTCTACCGCGAGGCTGACCGCAATCACTTCCAGCGAAAAGACGGCAAGAAGGTCGCGAAGTTTATCTACCTCGACATGGAGGAGTACCGGGACATGAGCCTGACGGCGGAGGCGTTCATGCGCACCCTCGATCGGCGGGGGCTGGAATGGGTCAGCTCCGGGATTGCGCTGCAGGCATACATTCCAGACTCCCTCGCAGTGCAGCGCAGCCTCTATGAGTGGGCGCAACGGCGAGTCGCCTCTGGCGGTGCGCCAATCACGATTCGTCTGGTCAAAGGGGCAAACCTGGAGATGGAGCGAGTAGATGCCGCGCTTCACGATTGGCCGCAGGCGCCCTTCAAGACGAAGGGTGAAACGGATGCAAATTATAAGCGGATGCTGCACGAGGCACTGAAGCCGGAGAATAGCCGGGCTGCCCGTCTCGGAGTCGCTTCGCATAACCTCTTTGAACTGGCGTATGGGCTCGTCCTGACGGCGGCGACAAATGCGGGTGATCGAGTCCAGTTCGAGATGCTGGAAGGCATGGCGGATCACCAGCGGCGAGCGCTCTTTGAGCAAACCCAGGCGCTGCTTCTTTATGCACCGGCATGTCGCGAGGAGGAGTTCGTGAATGCAATCGGCTACCTGATTCGCCGGCTCGATGAGAGCACAGCTCCCGAGAATTTCCTGACTCACACGTTCCATCTGGAGGTCGGTAGTCGCGAATGGCTGCTGCTGGAGGAGGACTTCCGCCAAAGCTTCGAGACTGAAGTGCCGGAAGAACGACGTCGGACACAAAACCGTCTCGTGGAATCACCGATCAAGGTCGATACCGGTACTGCCCCGTCCCAGGAACCAGAAGTACAGGCTCAACCGGAGGGCTTCTCAAACGAGCCGGATACCGACTTCTCTCTGCCGCGGAACGGGCGATGGGCTGCCACGCTCGTGGAATCCTGGCAGGCAGTTCGCGGCGAGTCGGCAATCGAGATCCCTCTCGTAATAGATGGCGAGGAGGTCTTTGATGGCGGAAAACGAACAGAGTGCCGGGATCCATCCCACCCCGGGGAAACTGTAGCGCACTACAGGGAGGCAACGGACGAGGATGTGGAGCGTGCACTGACGTGCGCGCGGTACGATCCGGATGGGTGGCGTTCTTCATCCCCGGAGACGAGGACTGCAGCGTTGCGACGTGTGGCCGATGAGCTTCGCCGGGCGCGGAGTTCGCTGATTGGAGCTGCCATGGCACACGCTGGAAAGACAGTGGCGGAAGCCGATCCGGAAGTTTCCGAAGCGGTGGATTTTGCTGAGTTTTATCCAAGGTCAGCCGAGCCTTATTTCGCCCTACGGAGGGTGGAGGCAAAACCGAAGGGCGTCGCCGTGGTCGTGCCGCCGTGGAATTTCCCGATCGCCATCCCATGTGGCGGAATCACAGCCGCACTAGCCGCAGGAAATACAGTGATCCTGAAGCCAGCTTCTCCTGCGGTGCTGGTGGCATGGGAGCTTTGTAAATGTTTCTGGCGTGCGGGTATTTCGAAGCGGGTTTTGCAGTTTCTCCCCTGCCCTGGTGGTAGTACCGCAACACGGCTGGTCACCGATCCGTCTGTGGATGTGGTAATCCTCACGGGTGGCACGGCGACCGCCCTGCATTTGCTGCGAACCAAACCGCAACTGCCGCTGTTCGCAGAGACTGGTGGTAAGAATGCGATGATTGTCACCGCGATGTCCGATCGCGAGCAGGCGACCAAACACGCGGTGCATTCAGCCTTCAGTCACTCCGGCCAGAAGTGCTCGGCGACATCTCTTCTTCTGCTGCAGGCAGAGGTCTATGATGATCCGCACTTCCGCAATATGCTCGTCGATGCGGCGGCCAGTATGCACGTCGGGCCTGCGTGGGAGCTGCACACGAGAGTCGGCCCACTGATCCGTCCGCCCCGGGGTGACCTCGAGCGCGGTCTCACCCGGCTTGATCCAGGCGAATCCTGGGCGCTCGAGCCGCGGCAAATCGGCAACAATCCGCACCTCTGGTCGCCAGGGATCAAGTACGGAGTTCGTCCAGGCTCGTATACACACCAGACGGAATTCTTTGGACCTGTGCTTGGGGTCATGCGCTTCGAGACACTGAAGGAGGCGATCGCTATCGCAAACAGCACCGGTTATGGACTCACGAGCGGCCTGCAGAGTCTGGACGAGCGTGAGATCGCCTACTGGCGGGATCGTATCCAGGCGGGAAATCTGTACATTAACAAACCGACTGTTGGTGCGATCGTTCTTAGGCAGCCATTCGGTGGAATGGCGAAGTCGTGTTTCGGTCCGGGGATGCATGCCGGTGGACCGAACTATGTGGCTCAGTTTATCGACTTCCGGAACCGGCCTCAGGAAGGAGCGATCGAATCAGCCGCTTTGCAGCGTTTGGAGACGCTTTACGAGGAGCTTGCCGCATGTACACCTCGCCTGAGTGTGGAAGAACTGCGGGAAATCCGAGCGGTATTCCAGAGCTACGAAGGCGCGTGGATGGAGGAGTTCAGTCGAGAGCACGATCACTTCCGTCTGCTCGGGGAAGATAATGTAAGAAGGTATCTCGCGGTGCCAGAGGTGCGGGTGCGAGTCTGTGCGGAGGACATGCCAGCCGAAGTCAGCGCACGGATTGGTGCTGCCCTGCTCACCGGTTCACACGTGGTCATTAGCCGTTCCCCGGATGACAGTTCTACGGCTGCGATGCTGCTCGAATCTTTGGTAGGTAGCAGTTCCTGGCCGATCGACAATGTGGTGGAAACGGATCGGGAATTGGCGGAACTGATCCGTGCTGGATACCGAGGGCGGATCCGGTACGCCGCGCCGGATCGTGTGCCGGTAACTATCCGTGAGGCTGCGGCACAAATTGGTCTATGGTTCGCAGATCTCCCCGTGTCGTGGGAAGGACGTGTCGAACTTCTATGGTATCTGCAGGAACAGAGCGTCAGCTACGCCTATCATCGCTATGGGAATCTCGGAGCCAGGGCCGGTGAAAAGCGCGCGGAGCCGAAGTGATACAAAGAATTACGCCGCGCGGGATAGGCACCGCGCGGCTCGATTGCTCGTTTCTTCAGACCACGATCCCGCAGCTGTTTTTCTGCGGGACCGCACATCTCATCGTCCTCGGATCATCCAAGGCACGAAATGATTCCCCGACTCGGGGCTTTATTGCCGCAGGCCGCCCGGCGGCTGTGCACCCGAGGCTCCTCCGCCACTTGGCGGTGTTTCCTGAACTTCAGTGGCGAAGATGAACTTGCGCTCGCCTTGGAGTTGTTTGGCGAGTTCCTGATCGATGGGCAGTTGTTGAGGATCCTTCGGAATTGGTCCCACCATGCCAGAGAGGCGGATGGTATCGCCTTCCTTCAGATCGGCTCCTTTTTGTGCAGCTTGCTTGGAAAGCAGCACAGGAGTCTTCTCGCCCTGGCTCTCAATCCAGAAAACCCGGTCTCCCTGCTTGCGAACCACCCGGGCATCAGAGATTTGCACCTGTTGGCCAGGCTGTGGCATTCCTTGCTCCATCTGCTGCTGGCCCGGCTGTTGCCCGGCTTGGCCGAGTTGCCCCTGCTCAGCTCCCATCGAGGTCACGGCGAAACAAGTCGCCGCTCCAATGGTCGCAAGAATGGTCTTCCTGACTGTGTCGATTTTCATGTTCCGTTCCTTTGTTTTTGTTGCCTTGTGCAGCGAGCCGGGAAGGCCTCGCTGCAAGGTCGTTTCCGAGGCGGCGATTGGAACGGGATGTGTCCAGAGGCTTCACTCGGCACATACCTGACGGACTCTGTCCGGCAATCCCCCATCTATGGCTCCAGCCGTCGAAAGGAGCCACACGGGGTCAATGGGAGAACCTGCCATCAGGGCTCCGTCTGAATTCTGCACCTGCAGGTCGGCAGGTGTACCTGGGTGAGAGCCCGGCTCAGAATTGGAAGTAGATGAACGGACGATACACTACCGGTTTGAAGAACAGCGCCACCGCGACTCCCGCTCCCAAAAGAGCCGCATAAGCCCATGCGGGAATCCGGCGCCACCAGGTGGAGAGCAACTGCTTCGAGTTCATCCAGTGCACGACGGCAAGGACCAGGAACAAGACCAGGCACCAGAAGGTGAAAGTGCGTTTGCCTTGCGATTCAAATAGGACAAACGAATCCAGGACCCGTTGCGCGATTTCAAATCCGGATGCCTTCAGCTCCTTCGTTTTCTCATCGAAAACCGGAGCCGCACGGAAAAAGACCCATGTTATACAAACCCAATAATAGGTCAGCGGCACTGCAATCCACGGCATCACCTTTTGATAGATCGCTCCAAATTTCCCGGAAAGACGCTGCCATTCACGGTGACCGACCAGCGCAAGTCCGTGCATGCCTCCCCAGATTACAAAGTTCCACGAAGCGCCATGCCATAAACCACCCAGTAGCATGGTAAGCATGAGGTTCCGGTAGGTGAACCATTTCGATCCGCGGTTCCCTCCGAGGGAGATGTACAGATAGTCCCGCAGCCAGGTGGAGAGTGAAATGTGCCAGCGGCGCCAGAACTCTGTGATGCTCGAGGAGAAGTACGGAAAGTTGAAGTTGAGGGTCAGCTCGTATCCCAGCAGTCGAGCGGTAGCGATCGCCATGTCCGTGTACCCTGAAAAGTCGCAGTAGATCTGGACCGAGTAGAACAGAACGCCGATCCAGATTGCGTAAATGTCGTATTTCCCGGGTGCACCGAAAACTTCATCCACAAACGGCGCTACATTCTCCGAAATGCACGCCTTCTTCACGAAGCCGATGAAAAACAGGGTGAGACAGCCGCGGACATCGACAGTGCCCCACACGCGTTTTTCGAAGACCTGAGGGAGGAAGGTCATTGCGCGGACAATCGGTCCGGCGACCAACTGAGGGAAAAAGGCGATGAAGAACGCCAGATCGAGAAAACTCCGGACCGGTTCAAGGCGCCGGCGATACACGTCGATGGAGTAACTCATCGATTGGAACGTGTAGAATGAGATGCCGAAAGGCAGGAAGATCGCGAGCGTCCACTCGCCTGCAGGCAGACCGATCCATTGGAGGAAGTCGGCGGCTGAGGCTACAAAGAAGTTGTAGTATTTGAAGAAGCTGAGAACCCCGAGATTTGCGATGACGCTGACAAGCATCCACGACTTCCGAGCGCGCTCACTCTGCGCAGCGGCAATCCCTAGCCCCACCGTGTAATCCATGCAGGTCGAGGCGATCAGCACTGCCGGGAACCACCATCCGATCGGCAATTTGTCCCATGCTCCCGCTGCTACATTCGAAAAAAATGCGCCAAGGTCGCCCCAGAAAAAGCAGGCATAAAAGAAATGACTGCAAACCAGTAGCCACGCCTTACGCGCCGTGTTGCTTCGCAATGTCCAGTGGACGGCGAAGATGACCAGAAAGAAGACAAAAAACCGAAACTCTACGAAGAGCATGGGGCGGCGTGGTTTAAGGCGTACGAGCCTGTGCGTCCAGCGTTGATGTCACCGATGCAGCAGGTGCTACACGCTGTGAAGTGCTCGAACGGATTGCTTCGAGCCATTTTTCGGTAACGTAGCGGGTATATATTTCTGCTCCCTGCGTGGAGAGATGCCCGGCATCGACGAAGTGCTCTTTGCGATAAAGTCCTGCCCAGGTGTAAACATCAGCGAAGTCGAGATATATTTCGGAGGCAGGTTCCCGGGGCACAAAAAACGTCAGGCTCATTGCCGGTGAAACGACGAGCACAGGCGTGGCCCCCGCTTTGCGAATTTCGCCTAGAAGACGGTCAAAATTCTCCTGCCCAATGGGGCTTACGGGTCTGTACTGAACCGGCTTCTTTATTCGTTTCGCATACTGCTCATCATAACGGAACTCTGTCTCCGTAGCCTTTTTCGGGGCTCCGAGCGGAACGTATCCGTCCTGAAGATCACCCAATCCTATCGCCCCTTTGCTCTGCTTACCTTTCAGGAAATCCCGCAATATCCTGCCGCCCCCTCCCAGCCCGGTTACTTTCTGGGCAAACATTCGAATGTGCATTTCACAACGATCGAGTGAGGCCATCCAGTTCTCCCAACGCTCCTTTCGTTTTCTCCACTCGAACTTTTTGGCGCCTTGAAGAACCTCCCTCACCGCCATGCTGGTCCGGGTCCAATCGTGCCAATAGATCGCACGCGGAGATTCGGAGTTCTTCTCCGACCAATCGGGTAGGAACATGCTGACTTCGACAAAGACCCAACGAAGATTCTTTGGCCGGAGTGACAGGATATGCTCGAAGAGGTAGCTGTCCTCGGGCGGGAACAATCCATCCATGCCGAAATTGAAGCTCCGGGTCGGAGTTCCTCCTTCGCGAGCCATTGCATCAAAGATCGCGGGCGAGATCTGATGATAAACCCGGCTCGAGCCTAGAAACAGTGTGTCATAGGCATCCCGATTTTTGGCAAAATGCATCACCTTCTCGCGAACGATGAATTCATCAAGCCGCGTGAACACCCTGCCCAAGCCCCAGGCCATGAGGAAGAATCCGGCAGCAAAAGTAATGCAACAGAAGATGAATCGGAGCGCCTTCTTGATCATCGTTTGAGCGCGTGAGGAGCAAACTCATTCACCAACAGGCGCGTGAATACTTGCGCTCCTGCGGCGTTTACATGGTTAGTGTCCTGACGGTGCCGGTTTTCAAACAGCGCCGGATAGCGCGCGATGTCTGAGAAATCGAATACCAGCACCCGGCGAGCGAGAGACTTCTCCGGAACAAAGTTCTTTTTATTCGTCGTAGGTGGAACGATCAGCACCGGGGTAGCCCCGATCTTTTCGATCTTGGCTACGATTTGGGCTAGGACCGCCTGGCTAACGGGATCTGAAATATCGTGCACAGCCGGTTTTCGTCTGCGTTCCGCAAGCTGCTTTTCATATTCCGCGCGGGTGTCAGCTGGCATTTCCTCTGGGAGATTTGCCGCCACATATCCGTCTTTCAGATCTCCAATCGTCAACCGTTCCGGCACTTGTCCACGTCGGCCGCGAAGGGAACTCATGACCGCCTCCCCTCGTCCAACATTGGTCATGTTCTGAAAGAAAAGCTGCACGTGTTTTCCAAAGATCCCCAAGGGTTCCCTCAGTTCATTGATCAGGTCAGGCAGGTCCCGCTTTTTCTTCTGGTAGATTGCCCGCTGAAAGAGAGCCTTCAGCCGATCC
>CBINJX010000235.1:0-7266 GCA_966251085.1 uncultured Verrucomicrobiales bacterium | reverse complement strand
GGAGCCCATGGCGACGGGCGCGCGCCCGTATCGCGGGGAGTGGTGATCTTCTCCATCTCCATCCTCATCGCGCTGATCTTTTCCAAGTACTTCTACCTCGCCTGCCTGAGCAGCTATTACACGTTTTACCTGATCCAGAAGTTCCAGGTTTCGGTGCAGGGGGCGCAGATCTATCTCTTCGTCTTCCTCTTCGCCGTGGCGGCCGGAACGCTCATCGGCGGGCCGATCGGCGATCGATTCGGGCGCAAACACGTGATCTGGGGATCGATCCTCGGTGTGGCTCCGTTTGCACTCGTCCTGCCGTACGCCAACCTGTTCTGGACCGTGGTCCTGTCGGTGTTCATCGGCGTGATCCTCGCCTCCGCCTTCTCCGCGATCCTGGTCTATGCCCAGGAACTCGTGCCGGGGAAAGTGGGTCTCATTGCAGGGCTCTTCTTCGGCTTTGCCTTCGGAATGGGCGGGATCGGCTCCGCAGTGCTCGGCTGGCTGGCGGATCGCACGAGTATCGAGTACGTGTTCTACGTCTGCTCGTTCCTGCCGCTGATCGGTTTGCTCACCGCATTCCTGCCGAATATCGAGACGGCACACGGGAAGTGACGCGTTAAACTGGGGCGCGTCAAAGTGGGACGGACTTGCAGTCCGTTCGGATGGCGTGTGGCATGTATCATCTGCACGAGCGAGTTGAGATGTGCCACTACCGCCAGGTAAGGGGCTTTCCTGCACCGCTGGCGCGCCTCGGGGAGATTATCAGGTTTATAAAAAGCCTACTCTGTTCTCGGCGCGCGTTCTGAGCGGACTGCAGGTCCGCCCCACACTCATTCTTCCCACTTCAAATCGTGCAATTATTCCACTGGTGGCATTACGCTAGCTGGAGTACAGCGTCCCATGACTCACTCCCATCCTGTTGCCCCCGCAACCCCCACAGTTCCCGCAACCGCCGGCAAAAACCTCCTTTCGGCTGACATCGAGATCAAAGGTACTGTCACCTTTGCGACTGACCTCGTTTCTCACGGCAAGATCGAAGGCGAGATTCTCTCCTCTGCCATGCTCACCGTCGGCCCTACTGGCAAGATCGATGGCGACATTCAGGCTGCCGCCGTTGCGATTCACGGTCAGGTCACCGGAAACATCACCGTCGAAGAGCGCTGTGAACTCAAGGGGAATGCTCGCCTGATCGGTGATCTCGAAGCGCCCCGCCTCGTAATGGAGGAAGGCGCCACCTTCATCGGCAAGTGCAACGTCGTGCCGCGCCCGACCGGAGCGGAGAAGATCGTCCCTCTCCAGAAGTAACCGCGCGACGACAGAAATGACGAAGTCCGAATGTCGAATGACGAAAGGATGAGCACTGCTTTCCTTCGTCATTAGCACTTCGGACTTCCTTCGACCTTCGATCTTCGAATTTCGTCATTCATCAAACGGGTGCCCAGCCAAAGCCGGGCACCCGTTGTTATTTCCCCCAAACTGTTCGTGTCGTTGGTTACTGTTTGACCAGGACCACCTTGCGCACGCTGCCGTCGGCGTACACCGAGTGCATCGTGCTGCTTTCCGGTGAACGGTCATGCGGCGCTTCGCCGCTCTCCGCATAGTCCATCAGCAGGCGTACCCGGTTTGGTGGGATTACCCGGAAGTTATCACCGCCGCGGCCGGTCAACCGGCGAGGAGCGTTGATGTTCTCACCTTCGTAGTAGGGATACCACTCGTAAGAGGAGCCCTTTGCCTCGTAGTAGCTCATGCCTTCCGTGGAGCTCTTGGGCTGTGCGAGTTTTGAGCGGAGGTCGGCTGGGCATTTCAGGATGTCTGCGGAGCCGCCGTACGCTTTCACCAACTCCGGCAGGGTCCAGATCTTGCCATCCTCCTCGGTGTGGATCGGGTTCTGCGGATCGTTTTCAATCCGGGGATAACCGTTCGCGTTGTCGCCGGCAGAGGTCCGGATGATCATCCCCAGCTGCCGCAGGTTGTTATTACATTTCACTCCGTGGAGTTGATCGATCACCTTGGCGGTGACCGGGAAGAGGAGACTCGCGAGGGTTCCAATGATCGCGATCACCACGAGTAGTTCGAGCAGGGTGAAGGCTCGGGTATTGGTCCGGTTAGATAGAGAATGCATATAGGTATGCTTGGTTGATTTAGATAAGGATGTTCATTCCTCGCTCTCACGCTTGCGGTTGAGGTAATCGCGATAGCGTTCCGTGCGCTGCTCCGCCGTTTGCATGGCACTGCGTTTGGTGCTCGCCGCAGCCATCTGCGCGCTGCGTGCCGGGTCATTCATCATCTGCTCCCTGCGTTCCTCCATCTTTGCGCGACGCTCTTCTTCCGGCAGGGCTGAGAGTTCCTCGAAGAACCGTTTGCGCTCCTCCATGGCAGCGCGGGCCTCCGCCTGCTGATCCTTGGGCAGACGTTCAATCCGGGCGAGTTCCCGTGTTTCCATGGCTTGTCTCATCTCCTCGCTGGGAGCGCCGCGGCGGCTTCCGCTGCTGAGCCGAGGAGCCGAACGGCGGCTGGAGCTTTCTTCTTCACCCTGTTCCGTACGGGTGATCTCGCGCGGTCCCCGGCCTCTGCCACGCAGTACAAACACCTCCATGGTCTGCCCGCGCGCCGCCTTCGCCAACTTTGGAATGACGTTCTCCACTTCGCCGGAGCCTGGCGCTTTGCTCACTGCCGGATTCCATTGCTCAGGAGCCCATAACTGTGCCGAGAGGACGGTGCCGGCCTGCTGCAGATATGCGTGGAGCGTTCCCTCGGAGGCGGGTTTCACACTCCATTCTTCCTCCCGCGGATCGGTGATTCCTTCATCCGAGTTGTCCATGCCACCGCCCCGCATCCCGCCCATCGGCAGTCCGAAACGTTTCCATCCCTCCGGCTGTGCACCGTTGGCCAGTGATGCGAGAGCGTTCTGGATCGTGCCCTTGTCTGGCGCGGTGAAGTAACTGAGGTTCCAGCTCGACTCCGTGCTGGCGGCCAGCACGTCGAGCGCGTGGAGCAGCGGGACCTTGCGGACGCGCATGGTCACTTTCGTATCCGCTGGAAGGGTGGTGCGGAGGCGAATGCCACCCTGCCGTTCGAGCTTGCGAAGCACCTCGCCCACGGGCGCCTCGGTGACTTCGATGGTGATCTTTCCCCAGTTGGTCCACACCCGCCATCCGACATTTGCGGCGAGCAGGACTCCCAGGATGATGAGCAGACGTAGTTTGTTATTCATGGGAATGCTAAAGAAGTGATGGCGATCCTGAACTGTTTAGTTTCGGCGCTATCTGATGAACCCCGAGATTAACGTCCGCGCCTGCTGCCACGAGACTTATGGGATAAAGCTCAGAGGCCTTGGGACAATGGGCCGGTTGGCTGTGACGAAGGGCGTCCCAGCGGTGACGAACGGCTGCGAGATGGGGTGAAGCGCGACCGTCCTGCCGTCATTTCTTCTGCTTGTCTTTCCTGTCGCTGTCTTTGAATGGGCCGTTACGCACCTGTTATGCGTCCACTTTCGCCGTGCTGAGACTTGCTTAATCTGCCTGTAGCTTTACTGGTAAAATGTGCATTCGGGATAGTCGATCGTGGGTCTGGCGCATGGCTGATCTCGAGGTTTGAGGGCAAGGTCCCACCCCACCCCACCCCACCCCACCCCATTGGGAACTCTCCGTTCCCTTTTCCCCGATTACCTGCTCTCATGAATCATCTCTCCCGCTCCGACCGTCGCTCCACGTCAGGCCGCTTCAACTTCCGCAGGGGGCACGCTCAAAGGCAAAGTGCACCGGGGCGCGGATTGATGTGGGCTGCCGCTGCGAGCCTTGTCACGCTTTCCTTCTCAGCCTCGGCTTTCGCCCAAGGTTCGTCGTGGACCAGCACGACCGGAGGGCTATGGAGCGATGTGGCGAACTGGTCGGGTGGAGTCGTCGCTGACGGTGCGGGAAATACTGCCGCCTTTGGCGTGGACCTTCTCGGCAATCCAATTGTGGATCCTACCGGTGACATCGTCATAAACCTCGACAGCTCGCGCACTATCGGAAGGCTGTCGTTCGGGGATGCCGATACGACATCGGCTGCCGGATGGACGCTCGGTAACAATGGCTTGCTGGGCAACATGCTCACACTCGACGGCGCAGGCGTGGAGGGCGGAAACGTCATCTCCGTTGGTCCTCTCGGTGATGGCAAGGCGGTGACCATCAGCGCGGATATCGTGGCGAATGGCCCCATGACCAAGGACGGCGCGGGGGCATTGATCCTTAGCGGAATGACCAGCCTGAACAACCAGGTGCTCGAGGTGCTTGGATCTGGGAGTCTCACAGTGACCGGCTCCGTGCTGGGTGTCTCAAACTTCTTCGTCCGTGGCACATCATCGCTGATCCTGGAAGGAGATGGATCATTGACGACTGGGATGAACAACAACCATATCAGCCTGGGGCTGAATAATGGTGATAATGTCACGGCAGTCTTACGCGATAATGCGGTTTGGAGTCACATCGGTGGCGATTTCAACGTCTCGGATGTCGATCCCAGCCAAGCCTCGTTGACGCTTTCGGGCTCGGCTACGCTCTCGTCAGGGGGCAGGATCTATGTATCCAAGAATGCGAATACGGTTGCTACTTTGACGGTTTCGGAAAACAGCAATCTATTAGCCAACGAAAATCTTGTTGTGGGTCAGGGGGCAGGCACAAAGGGAACACTCACCCAATCAGGCGGCACGATTGTCGTGGGAAATGAGACGTGGATTGGAAACAACGCGGGCGGTGACGGTACGTTTACAATGACTGGTGGCACGCTGACGGGGAACAACTGGTTTGTTGTCGGCCGCAATGGTTCGAATGGCGTTTTCAACATGAGTGGCGGCTCGATAACGAAGACAAACGGCGGCAATTTCATCATTGGAGACAGGTTTGAGACTGACGGTGGTTCCGGTGAAATGACGGTCAGCGGAACAGCCGAGCTGACGATCGATAATGAACTCTGGGTAGGATCGGGCGCTAACACCACCGGCACACTCAACATCCAGGGTGGTACTGTGACTTTGAAAAACTGGGTGGCTATTGGTCGCGGTGGTGGAACGGGAACCTTGAATGTTGAAGGCGGCACAATCACGAAAGCCGTCAATGACGATGCGGCTTTCATCGTGGGTCCGGGCGGGGGAACCAACGGCACGCTGAATCAGACCGGTGGAACCATCGCGGTCACTGCGGGTGACACCTGGCTGGGTGAAAGTGGTACGGGAACTTGGAATATGTCCGCCGGAACGCTGACCTCGACGAACCTGGTCATCGGCCGCAACGGGGCAGGACAGGGAACGTTCAACCTCAGCGGCACAGGCTCGGTGGAGGCGAACGCTGTGTTCTTTGGTCAACAAGACACCGCTCAAGGCACACTCAACCTCAACGGCGGAACGCTGGCGACCAACTTCATGGAGGTCGGGACCGGAACGGGCCAGCTCAACTTCAACGGCGGTGTGGTGAAGGCACGTCAGGACGAGAGCGACTTCCTGCGCGGGTTCTCTGCTGCGAACTCTGAGATCCAGGCGGGCGGACTCATCCTCGATACCGCCGGCTTCGAAGTCACGGTCAGCACCGGTTTTGACGGTGTGGGTGGCCTGACCAAGCAGGGCGAGGGCATGCTGACGCTCACCGGGGCCAGCACGTACACGGGAGAGACCAAGGTGCAGGGGGGCGTTCTGCTGCTGAGTGGGTTTGGCACGATCGCGGGTGATGTGTCCGTCGCAGACGGCGCCATCTTCGCCGGGAACGGCACGGTGACCGGCAAGATGCTGCTGCAGAGCGGTGCACGGCTTGCGGCAGACAGCTCGCTCGGAACGCTGACGCTGCAGACGGGACTGGACCTGAATGCGTCCGGAGGCAATGTGCTCGAGTTCGGCCTTGGCGCCGATGCGGATCTCATCGCCATCACCGGTGGTACATTCCTCGGCAACAGCTCGGGACTGACGACGATCAGCCTCTTCGAAGGACTGGATTTTGAGCCGGGCGTTTACACGCTCATCGACTGGACGGATGCAAATGCGAGCGGCGTGGAACTCGCCGACTTCCAGCTCGCCGAGTTGCCTGCAGGCTGGACCGCTTCGCTTCAGCTCGGTCCGGACTCGAAGTCGCTCCAGGCCGAAGTGGTTCCGGAGCCGAGTGCAGCGATGCTGCTAGGCATTGCCGGAGCAGGCCTGCTAGGCATGCGCCGTCGGCGGACAGCGAAATAATCTAACCCAAAAACACAAACACCTCGCGGGGAGCTTCGGCAGACTGCCGAAGCTCCCCGTGTCGTTTGGAGCCGCGCGCTGTTCTCCGCAATGTTCCACAAGCCCGCCAGCGGGTGACATCTTGCCTTCTCGCGGCAACGGTGCGTTGCTTGTACGTGGATTATTCCGATCTGTTTCCGGCTGCCGACTACGAGTTCCGCATGGGAATTCGCCGGGGAGACCCTGCGGAGTTTTTCCGTCCTGGTGCGGAGCATGACCGTGTGCTTGCGGAGCGCCGGCAATGGTTGCGTGAGGACCCGGAAGCGTACATGGGAGTGCTCCCGGGAGGTGCCGCGCTCGTGGATGAAGCGATCAGGTTGTTTGCGGAATGGCAGACTCTCTCCGGGAGCGAGGTGGGGCAGGTCACCAGCGAGCCGAACCCGCTGCGCCGTCTGCAGGCTCTCGGTGAACGGATCGAGGCTGACCTGCTGTTTCTTGCTCCGGGTAACAGCGGACAGATGGAGATGCTGGCGGGCTGCGTCTGCTTTCCTTCCTCATGGCCGCCTGCGGAAAAGCTGGGGCGCCCGATGACAATGATCCATTCACCGGCGCCGGGGCTGAACGAGAACCTCGGCAGCCAGATCGATACTTTTCTTGCACGCCTGCGCCCGGGAGTAGCGTGGCTGCGGAGCAACTGGGGACTCAGCGCGAGCCCTGAGCTGAACCAGCATCCGGATCGCAAGCTGCCGCGGCTTACACCGGAGGCGAAGTTGGAGCAGGCCTGGCTCCGCGTGGAGCGGCAGGCGCTCGTGCTGTTGCCTGCCAGCGGCGGCGTGCTCTTTGCACTCCGGATCGAGAACGAGGCGCTCGATGTTCTAAAGCGCACCGCTCCGGATGCTGCCGAGCGGTTGGCCCATGCGCTACGGACGATGCCCGACGAGATCGCCCGGTATAAAGGCATCACTACGGCGAGGGAGTCGCTGATCGAGCAACTGCGCGCGGGTGTGTAGGTGTTGATCGATATGGGGCACACCCATCAGGCTAAAACCGTCACCCGCCGCGAATCATGACCGTGCCAGAATCTGTCCTCATCGAATCTCTCT
>CBINJX010000234.1:0-7292 GCA_966251085.1 uncultured Verrucomicrobiales bacterium | reverse complement strand
CGGTGCCGCGGGGGCTTTCCCCGGAGGGGTCCGCCGTGCCGCCCCCGGCCCCCGGGCCCGCGCCGCCGGGGGGGGGGGGCTCAGTAATCACTTCCGGCTCCGTTCGTTGTGATGCTGGGGCTGCTTACTGACTTCTGAGTACTGAGTGCTGAGTACATTCTTCCCGCCTTCACGCGTCCCGCTCGTTGGTTGCTCGGCAGCTATTCACTTTGAGAGGAAGGTCTCCCTGTGTCCTGAGGGTCTTTTCAGAAGGTGGACGTGCACTAGCTCCCCCTGCGCTCTTCCGGTGGCGGCGCGCTAATCAGAGGTCGCGATTTCCGAAAACTGCTCGGTACTTTTACTCCACGCCTGGCGTCCAAAACAGGCCGTTTCCGTATTGTTACTAAACGTTCATGAAGTCCCGTTTAGCATTTCCGCATTGTCACCGTGTGTTGTGGGCGTTAAAGAGCACCCGACTTATGAAGCGACTTTCTCTAACGGGTCTAGCGCTTGCGCCCCTGATCCTCCTGAACGCATGTGCGGAACCGGAACCCACGCGTGCAGAGGGCCGCCGGGGAGGCTTTCGTCCACCAGTGCAGGAACGGGTCGTAGTTGAGGAACGGACTCAGGAGCGGGAATCCCCGCGCCGAACTGTGGAAACCGAGCCGGAGCCAGCGCAATCTGAGCCCAGCACGACAGCTGAAACAACTCCTGCTCAGACGGAACCCGCGCCAGCGCCTGTCGCGAATTACGAATACGGCAAGGCAGTTCCCGGTAAGCCGGGCTTTGTGACGAGCCCTTACGCTCCTTACTCCGGCTACGTCGATGTCCGCGGATTCCCTCCCGGTACGGAGGTGAAGGATCCCTACACCAACAAGATCTTCCTCGTACCGTAAATTACCTTTCTAACCGCGCGGAGGTCCGTATCCGGGCTTTCGCGCGCTTATCTTTTCATGACCAAACTGGCCGTGATTGGGCCTGGTTTGCTCGGGGGATCTCTTGCTTTGGCCGCTCGCCGCTCGGGCGGCTTTCGCGTTTCGCTCTGGGCGCGCCGGCCTGAGGCTATCGCAGAACTTCGGGACCTGAATGTTGCAGATGAGGCGTCGGGAGACCTGCGTTCGGTTGCAGAGGGAGCGGATCTTGTTGTGTTCTGTGTCCCGATAGGGGCGATGGCGTCATTGGCTCAACAGATCGCACCGGTTCTCAAAGCTGACACACTCGTGACCGATGTAGGCAGTGTGAAGGCGCCGGTCGTGGCGCAACTCGGCGCCATCTTTCGTGGACGTGCCCGCTTTGTTGGGAGCCACCCGATGGCGGGGTCCGAGCAGACGGGGATAAGAGCCGCAAGAGCCGACTTGTTCGATGGCGCCGTGTGTATCGTCACGCCTGACGCCAAGAGTGAGCCTGCGGCAGTCGGGGCGATTTCGGACTTCTGGACAAAGATGGGTTGCCGGGTTCGTGAAGTATCGCCTGAGGCGCACGATGATGCTGTCGCTGCTGTGAGCCACCTGCCGCATCTGGCTGCTGCTGCTCTGGTGAATGCGATTTCTGATTCTTGCCCGAATGCATTTCAGTTCGCGGGCCCCGGATTTCGTGACACAACTCGCGTTGCGAGCGGACCAGCGGACATGTGGACGGAGATTTTAGGTAGTAATCGTCGCGCGGTGCGAAAAACAGCCGAGGCAATGATTGCAAAACTGGAACAGTTTATCACACTGCTCGACTGCGATACCCCCGAGAGCGACACTCGAATGAACGAATTTCTCACCCAAGCCAAAGCCCAGCGCGACAGCCTCCGGCTCGCCCGCGACTCTCGGCAGCACCAGTAAACCATGACGGAATGGAAAGTTAGGCGCGCGCCGGCCATCCAATGTGAATTGGAAGTGCCGGGTGACAAAAGTATCTCCCACCGAGCCGTGATGCTCGCGGCCATGAGCAATGGTCCGTGTGTCATTAAGGGGTTCCTGCCGAGCGAGGATTGCCTCTGCACGGTTGCCGCAATGCGGGCGCTGGGTATCGAAATCGAGACACCGGAGCCGACCACATTGATCGTCCACGGCAGAAAGGGAGTCTTTACTCCGCCGACTGGGGATATCGACTGCGGGAATTCCGGGACCACAATGCGGCTGATGGCGGGCATTCTCTCCGGACAGCCGTTCCGCAGCCGTCTGGTGGGTGACCCATCACTATCGAAGCGCCCGATGAAACGGGTGATCGAACCACTCACGCAGATGGGGGCAAAGCTGACTGCGGAGGGAGTGAACGACCGTCCACCTCTGTTAATCGAAGGTGGCACGCTGCAGCCAATTCATTACTATTCACCCGTGGCAAGTGCGCAGGTGAAGAGCGCGGTGCTCCTGGCTGGGATGTTTGCCAAGGGGAAGACGAGCGTGACTGAGCCGGAACAGAGCCGCAATCACACGGAGCGGATGCTGGAGTATTTCCTCGTTCGTCCGCATAAGCATGAGCTGACCGTCTCCATCATTGGTGAGCAGATTCCGGAGTCGCGTGATTTTCAGGTTCCGGGTGACATCTCGAGCGCCGCATTTTGGCTAGTGGCGGCTGCTGCTCATCCGCGGGCAAAACTGCTGGTGAAGAATGTCGGGCTCAATGAGACGCGTACTGGCGTGATTGCCGTGCTCGTCAGGATGGGCGCACATATTCGTGAGATCATTCAGGATGAAGAAGGCGAGCCGATTGGCGCCGTTGAGGTGGAAGGCGCCCGCTTGAAGGGTGTCGAGATCTCAGGTGATGTGATCCCGAACGTGATCGATGAGTTGCCGATCCTCGCTGTCGCTGGAGCGCTGGCGCAGGGGAAGACGGTGATTGCCGATGCCGGTGAACTCCGAGTGAAAGAAACTGATCGTCTTGCTGCGATCGCTACCAACCTGCGGGCGATGGGCGCCCAGGTGAACGAGACCGAGGACGGTCTCGAAATCTACGGTGGCTCGCAGCTACATGGTGCTCGTCTCGATAGCTTCGGCGATCACCGTATCGCGATGGCTTTTGCTATCGCGGGTATGTTTGCGGAAGGTGAGACGGTCATCACCAACACCGAGTGCGTGAACACGTCGTATCCTGGTTTTTACCAGACGCTCGAGCAGATCATGCGCGAGCCGCGGCAGCCGCATACGCCGGTGATCACTTCGCTTCCGCCTCACTCGTAGTCACCCGTGCAAACATCTCTGCCTCATACTGTCATCGCAATCGATGGCCCCGCGGCATCGGGAAAGAGTAGCGTTGCCCGGGCGCTCGCCCGCCGGTTGGGGTACGTGTACGTGAACACCGGCGCGATGTATCGTGCGGTGACATGGCACGTCCTCGCCCGGCAGGTGTCGCCGTCAGATCCGGATCAGGTGCGCGCCCTTCTTTCTTCGACCAGAATTCACTGTGGTGTGAACCACGGGGAATCGACGATCCAGATCGATGACACGGATCCAACACCAAACCTGCTCTTGCCGGAGGTGAACGACAATGTGTCCCGCATCGCCGCGATCCCGGAGGTGCGGCAGTTGTTGGTGGCACTGCAGCGTGAGTACGGAAAGGATCAGGATATCGTGATGGAGGGGCGAGATATCGGCTCCACGGTGTTCCCAGAGACGCCGTACAAGTTTTACATTGACGCCTCTACCGAGGTCCGCGCTCAGCGCCGTGCCCGACAGGGACTGCAGGATGCGATCGCACAGCGTGATCGCCAGGATTCCTCCCGTCCCACATCTCCGCTGATCATCGCGGAGGATGCACACGTGATCGATAGCTCGCATCTTACCATTGATGGAGTGGTCGGTGAAATCATCGGCCGGTTGAAGCTGAAGGGAATGTCGCTTCCGGAGCACTGCTAACGACTTCGCACGTCGGCCATGGGGGCTGTTTACAAGATCACCTATCATCTCAGTAATCTGCTTGCCCGGACGTTCTTTTCGTTCCGGGTAATCAACCGGGAAAACATCATCGAAGAGGGTGGGACAATTCTCGCGATGAACCATCAGAGTTACATCGATCCACCGCTCGCGGGGATCGCGTGCAAGCGGGAGATTTACTATCTCGCGCGTAAGACACTCATGGATTGGCCTGTTCTCGGGCCACTCTTTCCCAAGATGAACGTGATCCCTGTGGATCAGGAGCGCGCAGATATGAGCGCACTCAAGGCGGTGATCCGGATCGTTAAGTCAGGACAGTGTACGGTGATCTTCCCGGAAGGCTCGCGGACGCTGGATGGTAAGCTGCAGCCTGCACAGCCGGGTTTGGGTTTGGTTATTGCCAAGACACTCGCTCCCGTGGTGCCGATGCGTATTTTTGGTGCCTATGAAGCCTTTCCGCGAGGGGGAAAGCCGAGGCCTCATCCGGTAACCCTGGTGGTTGGGGAGCCGATCCGCTTCACGGAAGCTGACCTCGAGGGGAGTAAGCGCGATCTGTACCAGAGACTCAGTGAGAGGGTGATGGAGCGGATTGCAGCGATCGAAGATCCGCTGAAGCGTGGTTAGAAGGCCGGTGGCATTGGCGATTGAAAATCCGATGTTCCGGGTGGGGTTGACGTAGCTCGGAATGTCAAGCTATCCTGTGGTCGCGATGCCCACGCGATTCATTCTCATGCTAATGCTTGTGTTTGGCCTATTGGCCGGACCGGCTTGTTCATGGGGATATTGCGCAGGAACCATTCAGGTGGCGGCATGTGCGTGCTGTCCTGAAGACGGGGAAGCTTGCTGTTTCAGTGAGCAGGAGGAGCCGGTGAGGGAGATGCCGGCTGGAATTGTGGTGAGCGCAGTGGATTTGAAGGCGATGCTCGCGCCGATCCGCATTTTTCTTGGACTGCAGCCGGAGCCTGTAGGCTTCGCTCCGTTCAACGCGCGTGATTGTACGAAGGTGCCGGCGACGCTGGTGGTGCTGGATCTGACCTGTATTCGACTCATTTGAGAGGCACACGCAGGTGACGTGTGCCCGGACGCCTTGGACTCCTGAGGTGTCGCGGGAGGTTTCTTACTTGGTTCCAACCTTCTCAAATGAATGTCTTCTCGCTTTTCTCTATCAGTATTCTTGTGCCTTGTCGTGACGGCTGCTGCCGCAGGCTGGCTTTTAGGCCGCGCAACGAAGCCGGCCGGTGATCCACAAACCGGAGGTGGTGAACCGAAAGTGCTCTTCTATCAGAGCCCGATGCATCCCTGGATCAAATCCGACAAACCGGGGAACTGCACGATCTGTGGAATGAAACTCGTGGCTGTTCACGAAGGTGAGCAGTCGCTTTCCGGGGATTCGAGTGCCGTCGTCAGCCTCAGCCCTTCGATCATCAATGTTCTCAACGTGGAAACCGCTCCCGTTGAGATGCTGCCGCTCCATCGCACGCTGCGTGTCTCCGGCACAATTGATGACGATGATACGCGACACCGGAGGTTGTCTGCCTATGTGGATGGCCGAATTGAACATTTGGGGGTTCGCTACATCGGTGCGGAGGTGCGCGAGGGGGAGTTGCTCGCAACGCTGTACAGTCCTGCGCTGTTAACTGCGCGCGATGAGTTCATTCTCCTCTCCCGCCAATCAGCATCACCGACACGGGATCACTTGCTAAAGGCAGCACGGGAGCGACTCGTGCGTTTGGGATTGACCGATGCCCAGATTACGAAGCTCCCGTCACAGACGAACCCACCGGATCATGTCGAGATCCTCGCACCGATGAGTGGCACGGTCGTGTCGCGGAACGTCTATGAGGGGCAGTATGTGAAGGAAGGCGATGTGCTCTTCGAAATCGCGGACTTCTCCAAAATGTGGTTCGTGTTCGATGCGTACGAGCGTGACCTGCCCTGGATCGCACCGGGGCAGATGGTGGAGGTCACCAGCCCGGCACTTCCCGGGCAGGCTTTTCGTGCTCCGATCGATTTTATCGATCCGAATCTCGATCCCGAGACACGGAGTGCGAAGGTTCGAGTCATCATCGATAACCCACTGGTGGGTGAGGGAGCCGAGGCACGCCGGTTATTGCTGCATAAGGTTTATGGGGATGGCGTGATTCATGTGGAAACGGCGCCGGTCCTGGCGGTGCCGCGATCTGCTGTGTTATCACCCGGTGGAAACGCGTTCGCGTATATCGCGGAGAAGACTGGCGGTTACAATCCGCGTCAGGTGAAGCTCGGCCGCGCGGGGGACAATGTGTGGGAGGTCACCGAGGGACTGCGGGAGGGGGAGTACGTTGTGACGACTGGCAACCTGCTCATTGATGCCCAGGCGCAGTTGGATCACGGGACAGGGATGGGAGAAGGGCACGATCACGGTGCGGAACAGGGGATTCAACTCACCGGTGAGCTGAATGACGACAGGCGTCGGGCTGCTTCGACCCTGTTCTCTGCGGCCGATAAAGTAGCCGCCGTACTGGCTGCCGATGATCTCGCCGGTTTCAATGCCCAGGTTACCTCCTTGCACGCACCGGCGGCTGAAGTCGCAAAAGCCTTCGGAAAAGAGGCGGATTGGGTGACCTCGACAGCACAGCTCTCTGCCGCGACCGATCTTGCGACGGCCCGGAAGGACTTCTATCCATTCAGCAAGGCTCTCGCTGAATTCGCGCACGTGTTAAGACAGCGAGATCCCGGGTTTGCGGATGTGAAGATCTTCGAGTGTCCGATGGTGAAGGACGCGGTCCCGAATGCCCCTGAACGCAAGGGGCGGTGGGTGCAGATTCGCGGATCGATCCAGAATCCGTTCTTCGGAAGTGAGATGCTGGAATGCGGAGTGGAGGTGAAACCATGATCAACCGGGTAATTGAGTGGTCGATGCGCAACCGCTTTCTTGTGGTGTGCTTCACCCTGCTGGTGATTGCGCTCGGAGTTTTCGAACTGCGGCGAACCCCCGTGGACGCAATCCCGGACCTGAGCGAGAATCAGGTGATCGTGTTTGCTGACTGGCCGGGACGCAGTCCGCAGGAGGTGGAGGATCAGATTACGTATCCGCTATCGGTAAACCTGCAGGGGCTGGCAGGCGTCAAGACCGTGCGAGCAAACTCGATGTTCGGGTTTTCGCTCCTCACGGTGATCTTTGACGAAGAGGTCGACAACTATTTCGCCCGCACTCGTATTCTGGAACGGTTGAACTACCTGGGGGACTTGCTCCCTTCAGGCGTAGTTCCCCGGCTCGGGCCAGATGCGACGGGACTCGGATGGATCTACCAGTACTACCTCGATGTAGATCCCGCGAAGGCGCCGAATGGCGGTTATGATCTCGGGAAACTCCGGGCGGTGCAGGATTTTTTCGTCCGATATCAACTCAACGCGGTGCAGGGTGTAGCCGAGGTTGCGAGCGTCGGTGGCTTTGTCCGGCAGTATCAGGTG
>CBINJX010000233.1:0-7295 GCA_966251085.1 uncultured Verrucomicrobiales bacterium | reverse complement strand
AGTCGGTCTGGAGTTCAGTTGGATGGAACACATTTTCAGGGCTTCTCAGCTCCTGGTGCCTCCGCTGGTGCTCTTCTATGGATTCAGCATGTTCTACAAGTTCGCTCCCCGGCGGCGGACGAAGTTTCGAGAGATCTGGGTGGCGGCTCTGGTGGTTACTCTCCTTCTGATGGCGCTGAAGTCCCTTTTCCTCCTCTACACGTCGAGCATTGGCGACTTCAACCGGCTGTACGGGGTATTTGGCAGTGTCGTGGCGCTGCTCATGTGGATTTATCTCTCAGGATCGGTGATCATCCTCGGAGGCTGCCTCTCTGCGGCGCAGTACGAGATCGGGATGCATATCGGCGACCAGTCGGAGTCGAGTGCGATCTAAGTGCGCGTAGGAAAAGTGCGCTTTTAGCCGCAAAAAGGCACAAAAGGCGCAGAGAATGTGAGCTTTCTCGTGCGGTGATGCAGCTCGCTCTTCCTTGTGGGCGAGAGAAAGCTTTCTCAACGGGGGGCTTACTGACGCGCCTTCGAGAGCAGAGGGAAAATTTCCCCAATGACCGGGGTCCGAGTCCGATGAGGGGGTGAATTGACGCGGAAGGGGGGTAAAATTTCACCCCCCGGGGGTCTCCATGTGAGGCCGACCGCAGGGAGAACCCCGTCGTGCGGCTTCGGAGCTCGGCTGATGATGTAAAACTCCCACCGGGAGGGTCTTACGGCTCCGTCGCTGATGTAAACTCACCCCCAGATTGGATTCCGGACTCCATCACTGGTGTAAAATCACTCCCTGCTTGGCTTCAGATTCGACCAGTCTTGTAAATTCACACTGTGATCGTGTGCGGGAGACGCGCCTACGAAGGGATGATCCTGACGGTTAAAGTTAGAAAAGTATCCAACTCCGAAGGGTTCCATGCACGCGTAGTTGCCATTCTTTATCGCCCCCGTAAATACACGGGTCATGTCTGACGCCCCCGCGCCTGAGCGCCCGGAAACACTGCGCGAATTGGGTTACCTTTTTACTTTCCTGCGACCTTATCGCAGGGCCTTCGTTGTCGCGCTGATCGCCTCGATGATTTCGATGAGCTTCGGGGCGCTCTTCCCGTTTTTGGTCGGAAAGCTGGTGGATTCTTCCATTCCGTCAGTGAAGGCGGTTCCACTGGAAGCATGGAAGCCGTCGATCAACACGGTCGGAGCGTTACTCATTGGCACCTTGTTGATTCAGTCGATATTGACGTTTTTCTCTTCTTTCCTGTTCCAGAAGAGCGGTGAGCGCGCTGTAGCGGATCTCCGGCACCAACTTTTTTCCCGGATCGTGGCCCTCCCGATGCGGTTTTTTGGTGAGCGGCGTGTGGGCGAACTCAGCAGCCGGCTTTCGACCGATCTTGCGCAGATTCAGGATCTGTTTGCGTTTGCGGTTCCCCAGGCTGTTCGGCAGGTGATGCTCTTTATCGCCGGTGCAGTCGCAATCACGGTGACCTCCTGGAAGCTATCGCTGGTGATGATTTCCTCTCTGCCTCCGGTTGTGCTGATCACGATCTGGTTCGGACGAAAGGTTCGGAAACACTCGAGGGAAGCTCACGATCGCCTGGCGGAGAGCGCGACCATTGTCGAGGAGAGCCTGCAGAACGTAGCGAACGTGAAGGCGTATACCAATGAAGCCTATGAACAGCAGCGCTACTTCTCCGCGCTGGAGCGTTTTCTCAATGTCATTATCCCTACTGCACGTTTTCGTGCGGCACTGATCGGTTTTGTGATTACGGGGATCTTCGGATCGATCACGTTGGTGCTCTGGTATGGTGCACACCTGATGGAACGGGGAGTTCTTTCCCACGGTGATCTTACCATGTTCACGCTGTACACACTTTTGATTGGCGGCTCCGTTGCTGCGACGGCCGACGTGATCGCGGCGGTTAACAAGAGCCTCGGGGCCTCTCAGCGTGTTCGTGAACTGTTTTGTGAGGAGCCGGAGGAAATTGCATTTCCGGGAAATCAACTCACCCGCCTCGCCGGCGATGTTCGTCTCGAGGACGTCCGCTTTCGTTATCCCTCCCGGCCGGATATCGAGGTGCTCCGTGGCCTGACGCTTCATGCCTCGCCCGGTGAAAAGATCGCTCTCGTGGGACCCAGTGGTTCGGGAAAGAGCACGACCGTTTCATTGCTACTGCGTTTCTACGAACCCGACAGCGGGCAGTTGCTTCTGGACGGAAAGCCTGCCACGTCTCTGGATCTCGCGACGGTTCGCAGTAATATGGCCATCGTTCCCCAGGAAGTAATGCTCTTTGGCGGCAGTATCCGGGATAACATTGCGTACGGACGCCCTGGCGCCACGGAGGAGGAGATCCAGACCGCTGCGCGCCGTGCGAACTGCCATCATTTCATCGAGAGTTTCCCTGAGGGTTACGACACGCTCGTCGGTGAGCGCGGTGTGAAGCTCTCGGGTGGTCAGCGCCAGCGGATCGCCATCGCGCGTGCGCTGCTCAAGGATCCTGCGATTTTAATTCTTGATGAGGCGACATCCTCACTCGATTCGGAGAGCGAGAAACTGATCCAGGATGCTCTTGATACACTTCTGGAAGGCCGCACTGCGTTCATCATTGCTCACCGCCTTTCCACAGTCCGTCAGGTCGATCGCATCTATGTCATCGAGGAAGGTATTGCCGCCGAAAGCGGAACTCACGAGGAGCTTATCGAGCGGGAAGGTGGGACATACCGGCGGCTGAGTGAACTGCAGTTCAGTGCCTGAAAAAGCGCATCGCTGACTTCTGATCACTCCCGAAATGTCCCTCCCGACTGACGTCCGAGTCCGCGAAGCCGAACTGTATTTTCTCCCGATTGAGACCCGTGTGCCGCTGAAATTCGGTGCGCAGGTAGTTACGCATGTGACCTGTGCGCGGGTGCGAGTTCGCGTGGAGGATCGTGCCGGACGTAGTGCGGAAGGGTGGGGAGAGACACCCCTGAGTGTGGCGTGGGTATGGCCCTCGCAACTCGGATGGGAGGAGCGGGAAGCGCGGCTTCGTGCGTTTTGTGAACGGCTGGTGCGCGAATTGGTCTCGTTTGGAGAGGGCGGACACCCCATGGAAGTGGGGCACCGCTTCATCGAGCAGCGCCTGCATGCGATTCTCGATGAGGAAAACGTCGGGCGGGCTCCGGAGGCGCACATGCCGCATCTGGCATCGCTGGTCTGCTTTTCGCCGTTCGACCTCGCGATCTATGACGCTTTCGGGAATCTCCACGGACGCCCTGTATTTGAAATGTTGGGGGAGGAGTTTCTCCGTAGTGACCTTGGGAGTTTCCTCGAGCCGCGGGATGCATTTGGAGGTGTTTGGCCCACGCAGTTTCTCCATCCGGCAAATGGCCCGATTCCAGTCTGGCATTTGGTTGGTGGACTCGATCCGTTGGACGAGAGCGAATTGACCGGAAATGAACCGCACGATGGCTATCCGGTTCTCCTGCGGGACTGGATCCGACGAGATGGCCTGAAGTGCCTGAAGATCAAACTGCGGGGGAACGATGCTGTATGGGATTACGACCGCATCGTCCGTGTGGGGGAGATCGCGATCGAAGAAGGATGCGACTGGCTCACCACCGATTTCAACTGCACCGTGCTCGCCCCCGAGTACGTCACGGATATCCTGGACCGCCTTCTCGTCGACCATCCGCGCATCTACGGGATGATCCGCTACATCGAGCAGCCGTTCCCGTACGACCTCGAGGCAAACCGCATCGATGCACGCAGCGTTAGCGCGCGTAAACCGCTCTTCCTCGATGAAAGCGCGCACGACTGGCGGTTCGTGCGGCTTGGGCAGCAGCTGGGATGGACCGGAGTTGCCCTCAAAACCTGCAAGACACTGACCGGAGCGCTCCTCAGTCTCTGCTGGGCGCGTGCGAACGGAATGACGCTAATGGTGCAGGACCTCACGAATCCGATGCTCGCCCAAATCCCGCACGTGCTCCTCGCCGCGCACGCGGGAACGATCATGGGAGTGGAGAGTAACGGAATGCAGTTCTACCCGGAAGCATCCGCACCGGAAGCATGCGTGCATCCGGGTATGTATCAACGTCGTGGAGGCGTGCTCGATTATGCGACGTTGGGAAGGACGGGCTTCGGCTACCGCGTTGAGGAAATCGGGCGAGTGTTGCCCGATGCGGTGGCGCGAGCGTAGCGCTACATCAGTACTCCAAGGTTGCGCCCCGTTGCTCCAGAGCGCCGGCCGATCAGACACGGCGCTCTTTGCTGAACGACACCGAACCCGCTTACGCGAATTCGAAGATGCGCGTGTCGTCCGTGCCTCCGACATTGTAGCGCGGGAGGACCGGATCGTTGTCATTGCTTTCGCCGGAACTCAACGAGAAGGCGCCGGCTTTTCCTTTGCCTAGCTGGAACTTGCCGATCTCCTCGGCAACAAATCCGAAGTGATCCGTAGTCACGCCGGCAGTTCCGAATACCTGTCCGCCGATGGTGATCTTTGCAATTTTGGCGATGATGTCCGGATTTTCCACACCGGGGCTCAGAGTATCGGTGCCATCACCGAAGGTCTCGTTGTACGCGGCACCTGCCACGAGGTTGCTGGCGATCCAGTCTTTCTTCACGGTCACCGAGCCGATCTGTGCGTTTGGATTGATCGCCGCGGCGGAGACATCATCCGTCAGGTTGTAGCCAGCGAGGATCTCTGTGTACCGGACGCTTCCTCCCACGGAGACGCTGCCGAAGGCGATGTCCTTGGTCGCATTCACCGGGACCGATGCAGCGCCGCGGGCAGTGATCACGACCGCGGTTTCGGCGTCACCCTCGATATTTCCGAGGATGGTCAGCTTTCCGATGTTGTTCGCAACGCGAATCGAGGCGTTGTTCACCAGCTCCAGAGTCGGATCGGCTGCGTAGTTGCTGCCTGTGCTGATCGAGCCGGAGATCGTGAGATTGGTGATGCTGGAAGCCTCGATGTAACCGCTTTGTGTCAGCGACGAGGTAGCGGCAAGTGCGAGGTCGCCACCGATGATGTTTCCGCCGACCGAGAGCGAGGTGATGGCAGCCGTGCTCTGGATTGCGCCGGAGGTGTTGCCGGAGCCGCCGTAGATCGATCCGGAGACGCTCAGCTTCTTGATGGCGGCGCTGGAGGCGATCACGCCGGATTGCTCACCTGCGTCGCCAATCAGATCGCGGCCGATGCTTACGGTGCCGGCCACATCCGTCGCATCAGTGCCGAGTTGGATGAAGCCCGATTTCAAGGCGGAACCACCCTGCAGTGAGCCCTTCACGGTCAGCTTCGCCGCAGAGCCGGAGATTGCGATGTAACCGGATTCATCGGCGCCGTTTCCGACCACGTCTCCATTCACCGTGAGAGCCTTGACGCTGCCCCCGACAACGATTGCACCAGAGGTGATACCTGCCTTACCCCCGAAGACAGAGCCTGCGACCTGGATCTTGCCAATGTCGCTGCCCGCGGAAAGGACACCGCTGTTCTGCTGGGTGCCCCCCACGATGCTGCCGTCAATCTTCACGGAACCGATGGTCCCGTCAGCATGGACGACACCTGTGTTATCGGTGCCAGGCACCTCTGATTTGCCGCCAAAAATGGAGCCGCTGACAGAGATCGAGGAAATGTTCCCCCCAGCGTCGATCATTCCCGAGCGTTGGCCTGTGCCGCCTTCGACATTTCCGCCGATCGCAATCGCTCCGATGTTCCCGGAGGTCACGATCTGGCCGGAGTCGGCGAGATCTGTGCCGACGAGCGAACCACCGATCTTTACGGAGCCGATTGAGCCGAGAGTTCCACCGAGGACGTTGATCGAAACACCCGTGACCGAACCAGCAACAGTGAGCGAGCCGAGCTTGCCCGAGATCGTGCTGATCAGCGCGCCGGGTTCATTCAGCGTACTATCACCCAGCATGCCCATGGACTTCACGTTCAGCGACTTGATGGCCGTTGAGGTTTTTGCAGTCAGAGCAGTCTTGCCCGCTGAGATCTGGGCGAGATCACCGGCGATCTTGATTTTTCCGAGGGTATTCTCCGTTGCATCGATGAACCCGATGTTTACCGAGTTGTCGCCGCCCAGCTCGCTATCGCGCACTGCCTTGATGGTGACCGATGCGCCCTTGAACTCCTCTGCAGTCAGGTCCAGCCGCTCCAGGATCGCACCGCCTCCCGGGCGGGATTCTAGATCGAAGTTTGCTGCCTCGAGCGAACCTTTGCTGATGGTGAGCGTAACGACGTCTCCATCCACATCGATCCATGTAGCGGTCTTCCCTCCATTGGAGAATTCCGGGACGACAGCGGCGGGGGCGATGCGATATTCCAGCGCCTCAGGAGCCGAGAAGGTGGCGGTACGGAGTCGGCTGGGGTGACGGGTGGGGTGATGCATATGGCTTGAAAGTGAGTGAATTAAAGCTGAGACGGCCCGCTTTAGGCGGAGACCAGGCCGGACTCCGGAGTGGCGCCCGGCGGGCGGGCAACCAACTCCGGGGTTGTCCGGAAGCGGTTGCTATACACGCGAGCCATGTAGGGAAAGAATTCCTTCAGGTATTTCCAGGTCCGGTTGAACTCCGCGATGGCTGCATTGTAGAAATCGATTTCGAAATTGTGGATTGCGAGATTGTGCAGGACCGTCGTGTGATCCGTGGAAAACTGGTCGGCTGTCCAATTCCCGGGGCAGAGCTTGTAGATCGGATTATGATCCGCGAGATCGATCGGCCGTGGCGTGGTGATGAAACCTAGTGCGATGTCGGAGTGCAGTGCGGTCGGGTAGGTGCGGCACATCATCGGCCGGGAGTTGTAGATGCTGCAGCGGCCGACCGTGCGCTGACCGGGATGTCCTTCCCGGTCAGGGGCGTTGTGTTCCCGCTGCCATTCGTTGAGGAAATAGCACTTCACCGTGCCGGGGACGAGCCGGCTCTCAATACGTTTCAGCGCGAGAAAGAATCTGCGCTGTTCGCACCCGGCATCGGCGAGCCGGATCGGAACGAACGACTTCTCGAGCTTCCGCGCCTGATCTGGCGTAAAGCTCAACAAAGTGGAGAATTCTCCCACGGGCAGACTCAAATCGTGCGAGATCCGCAGCGCATCACACGCTGTGATCAGCAGATTGTAGCCACGGCAGCAGCCTGCGTGGCATGTATCGCACATTCCGGGCATGATATTCACGGGATAGAGCGGGAGGTGTGCCCCGTGCTAGATCAATTTCGAGAAAAATTAGGTGAAGGCACGCGTTAAGCTGATACCTGTGCGTTCTAGCTATGACAGACGCGACACGTCCGCCTTCTGGAGCGGCCCTGCCATTTGAAAAACTGAGATTCTTCTCAGGGACGCCTCGCG
>CBINJX010000232.1:0-7307 GCA_966251085.1 uncultured Verrucomicrobiales bacterium | reverse complement strand
GCAGATCCGTCATCCGGTCCATCAGTTCGTCTAGTTGTTGTTGGAGAGCGACTCGCTTTTCCTCGAGATTCATCATCTCTTTGAGGCGCTCGATGCGAGGATTATTCTTCATTCGGTGGGACGTTGGTGAAAGCTAAAGAAAGGCGCAAGACTTAAACTATAGATTTGCTGCATCGGCACGTAAATCATGCTGAATGCTGTTAGGTGCAGGCTGGTTTGAGGGGGCGCTAGGCTCAAAGCTTAAGATATCTGGATTGAATGCCGGCTGCCCGCGCTCACTCGGGGCCCGGTATAACCTTTTATACGAACGGAGGATCTCCGGTGCGTTCGCTGCCTGGTGCACGCCTGCGAAAGCTGCTTGTCGTGAGTTGAGGCCCCTTGCAAAGTCCCCGTTATGAACTCCCTCCGCGCGCTAGCGCTTGCTACCCTCGTAACAGCCACTGTGACTGCTTCATCTCTCAATGCCGAGGAACTTCCTTTCTATGTGGGCACTTACACCAAGAAGGACGGCAGTAAAGGTATCTATCACTACAAGCTGAACACCGACTTCGGCGCTGTTTCCGGCGGGGAGCTGGCGGCAGAGGCGACAAATCCGACGTTCCTCGCTCTGCACCCAAGTGGAAAGCTGCTTTACGCTGCGATCGAAAACCAAGGTGGCGCCGTTGCTGCATTCAGCATTCTGCCAGATGGGAAGCTGCAGTTGCTCAATCAACAGTCATCCCGCGGTGGAGGGGCCTGTCATGTATGGGTGGATAGCTCTGGGAAGAATGCCTTGGTTGCCAACTATGGCGGTGGAAGCATTGCTGCATTGCCGATTCAACAGGACGGATCGCTGCGCGAAGCTTCGGGATTTGTGCAGCACACCGGATCGAGTGTGAATCCCAATCGGCAAAAAGAGCCGCATGCACATGCGATCTATACCGATGCAAATAGCCGGTTCGCATATGTGTGCGACCTCGGACTCGATAAGGTGCTCGTTTACAAGTTCGACGTAAACACCGGGGCTCTAACCCCGAATGATCCTCCGCACGCCAGCGTAGCTCCGGGATCCGGTCCTCGACATCTCGCATTTCACCCGAGCGGAACTTACGCCTATGTGATCAACGAGCTTTTGAACACTGTAACGGCCTTCCGGCATGATTCCGATGCGGGCAAGCTAACCGAAATCCAGACAATCCCCACTTTACCGGTCGACTTCACCGGCAACAACACTACCGCGGAAATCTTCGTTCATCCCAACGGCAAGTTCGTTTACGGATCGAATCGTGGGCATAACAGCATTGTTGTCTATGCCATTGATGAAAAGACCGGAAAGCTGAGCCTCGTGGAACACGTTTCGACCCAAGGTAAAGGACCTCGGAACTTTGCTATCGATCCCAGCGGACGTTTCCTGCTCGCCGCAAACCAGCAGACAGACGATGTCTTTGTGTTTCGCGTAGATGCCAACACGGGCAAACTGACCCCGACGGGCCATAGCTTCAAATGTGGAGCACCGGTTGCGATTCAGTTCGTACAAGCCGCCAAATAACCGTCGTCGTAAGTAACGAAAAGAGTGAGAGGTATGTGCCTCTCACTCTTTTTTTAGCGCCGTTTGGGAGTGCGCCCAAAAATTCAATCGAAAGCCCTTATTCCCCGCTGAAGCGAATGCTTGCCGAGCGGCCGTGAGCATCGAGCCCTTCGAGTGCGCTGAACGCACAGATGATCGGCGTGGATTTCTGAAGCGCTTCCTTGTCCAGGCGTACGATGCTTGTGCGCCGCTGGAACATATCCACGGTAAGCCCCGGGAAGGATTTTCCTGCCCCACCTGTCGGCAGGGTGTGGCTGGGCCCTGCAACGAAATCACCCGCGGCAACCGGAGAGTATCCGCCAAGGAAAATCGCCCCGCTCGTTGTCAACTGCGCAGCGATCGCGTCGTCGTTCTCTGTCGCCACGGCCGTGTGCTCGGGTGCGAAGGCATTGGCAATTGCCACCGCATCCGAGAGATTCTTCACCAGCACGAGCGTGCAGTACTGATCGAGTACCTCCGCAAGGTGCTGTTGGCGGCTGAGCTGAGAGCACTGGAGTTGAAGCTCCGTTTTTACGGCGACCAGGAGTTTCTCAGAGTCGGTGACAAAGAGAATTTGGCTGCCTTTGCCATGCTCTGCCTGAGCCAGTAGATCCGCCGCAATCCAGGTGGGATTTGCGCTCGCATCAGCGAGAACCAGAACTTCACTTGGCCCCGGAAGAAGATCAATTGCAACAGCTCCGAAGACCTGTCGTTTGGCCTCCACCACAAAAGCGTTGCCTGGACCGAAGATCTTCAGCACCGGCGCAATCGTGGTGGTCCCATACGCGAGCGCTGCAATCGCCTGCGCTCCACCGATCTTGTAAATCTCGGTCGCCCCGGCAAACTGCAGCGCATAAAGGAGCGCGTCGTTTATCTCGCCGGATGAATCGGCAGGAGTCGTCACCACAATCTCAGGAACACCGGCCGCCGCGGCGAGCGTAACGGTCATGATTGCGGTCGAGACCAGCGGCGCCGTGCCGCCAGGAACGTAAATGCCAACTCGTTGAAAAGGATCGAAACGTTCACCGACGGATGCGCCCTGGGCATTCGTAGCGGTCCAATCCTTACGGAGGCTGCGTTGCGCGAAGTCTCGCACGTTTGCGTGAGCGGCCTCGATTGCATCCGCAGTAGCGGCATCTACCTCGGCAATCCTGGTTTCCCTCACTGTCTGCGTTGTCAGTGTGGGACCGCCGAATTTCGTCGTGTATTCGAAAATGGCAGCATCGCCGCGGCATCGCACCGCTTCGATGATCTCACATACAGTTTGTTGAACTGCGGGTGAAGGGATCGCCCTCCGGTCCAGCGCGGCGAGTGCATCGCTGAAACCTTCTTCGTCGTAGCGGAGAATACGCATGCGGATTAGGAATTACGGCTGACCAGCGAACTTGAAGAGGAAGAGTTCCGCCAGGTTATCCTGCGCATAATAGAGCTTGAGAGCCCCGTCCCTGTTCCGAAAATCTTTCGATACAGCGGCACTCGCGCGGCGGCTGTGAATCTGGTGAATGCCCAAATGGTCGCGCGCATACAGGTCACCCCACACTTCCGCGCGGACAGCAGCTTTCATCTTGCCGACCAGCAGCTCCGTCAATTCTTCACGCTCGTAAGGTGTATAACTGACCTCTGCCGCAGCCTCGACTTTTGTATAGCTCTGTCCATCACACTCTACGAGGCCAGTCTGTGGCTTCTCAGTCCACGTGTTTGGAAGGATCGCAACAAAGATACGCGAATCGAGACCAGCCATCTTGGCGACACGGGAGGTGGTGTTGACCACCGCACGGATTCGTCCGTATGGCGGGACCTCCATGGTCATCCAAACATGATCCAACTTCTCCGGATCCTCGCATACCTCTACCTCGACAGTGTAGGGTACGCCAGTGACGTGAACGAATTTGGGTGGAGAGGTACGGATGCGCTCGTAGAGAAGCGCGCGAACGTCAGGTCTTTTTCGCATTGCGGGATTTGCCGACGACGGAACGGCCCGAGCGGCCGCGTTTCGGCTTCGTGAGGTCGGTGCGGTGCTCGATTTTTTCAACCGTTCCGCACTTGAAATACTGGTCGCGGAGCGCCTCGTAGAGAGCGTCGCGCTTGTTGTAGAGCCGCTTCAGCGGCCGCGGTGCCACCTTCGTGAGGACGTAGGCGGTGATCAAAGGAAGGGTAATTGTAGAGTCCGCATAGCAGACTACACAGTCCGGAAGGTTGTCCGGGTCGATCTTGCCCCAGCTTACCGCTTCACCCGGCGTCGCACCGGAGAGACCGCCGGTATCGGGACGCGCATCGGTGCACTGCAGGAAGTAATCATGTCCACGCTCCTCGATTCCCATGACCTCCTGAATCTGCGGCTCCGTCTGCAGCATGAAGTTTTTCGGTGATCCACCACCGAGAATGAACACGCTCGAGGTCGAACCGCTCGACTTCGCCGCGTACACGATCGCAGCCGTCTGGTTCACGTCGCGGTTTACATCGATAAACAGCTTCGAATCGCGCAGCGACATCGCAGCCACGTTCATGCCGATGGATGAGTCACCGGGCGAGGAGGTGAAAATTGGTACACCGTACTGATAAGCCGCGCTCAGTACGCTGGTTTCCTTGATTCCGAGTTTCTTCTCCCGCTCATAGACATAACGGCCGAGCAGATAGTGGAACTCGTCCGTCGCCATTGTTTTCTGGAACTCCGGTCCCTGGATCGCCTGACGTACGAAAGCGTCGGTATCGAGGAGGACGTCATATTCGAACAGGACGTCGTAAATGCGGATCACGCCATCGCGACGGAGATCCACGTCATTCAGGAAAGGGGAGCCTGCAAAGAGCTCCATACCCAGACCGTAGTGGAGATCGTGGTAGAGATTTGCCCCCGTGGAGATGATCCAGTCCACGAAGCCGGCCTTCATTAAAGGAATGATCGCAGCTTTCCCCAATCCGGCGGGTGTCAATGCTCCCGTGAGCGACATGCCTACAGTTCCATCGCTAGCGACCATCTTCTCGGAAAAGAGTCGGCAGGCCTCCGCGAGGCGACCACCATTGTACGCTTTGAAAGCCGTGTCGATGAGGTCAGCGACCTTAATCCCTTTTTTGATGGGTTCCGGCAGAAGGCGCGGGAACTTCTTATTGAGCGAGCTCATTATTTGGCGAGTGCGCGAAAGTAGCGAGTTCGAGTGGGCGGTCAATGCCAGACGCAGTGTTTGTGCGGATTCTGTGCGGTTTATGGGTTCCCCGATGAGGAAATGAACACGCAAAATCGCTCAATAGTGATAATTCAGGCCCATTTGAGTTCATGGGAAATAAAAAAGGCGCGCCGTGAGTGGCGCGCCTTTTGGAGTTTAGGTAAACCCGGTTTGATTACTTCACGTTGGCGGCGTAGCCTTCCCTCGGCGTGCCGTCATCCGAGAGCTTGTCACAGCTCCAGAGGAGACCACGCGTTACGAGGTCGAGGTAAACCGGGCTGGCCATCGTGGCGTTTCCATGGCCGAGCGTGGTCGCAAAGACACGCGCATTGCCATAGGTATTAGTCCAGATCACGATGTGATCCTTCTTGGTCTCCACTCCGTAAGACGTGGCGAGCGGTACGACGTTTGGCCACACCTTCTCGTTCTTGTAGAGTTCGTCGGCGGGATTGTTCCAAGTCGCCGGAAAACCTTTCATGATCGGGTGCTCCGGCTTTACGGCCTTCACCTCCAGATCACGATTCTTCTCATGCGAGCGGGATGTGATCCCTACCGCCATACGCCATTCGTCGGTGGTAGCCGCACGATAGCTGTGCGATGAACAATGCAGCATCACCGCTGGAATACCTGCCTTATGGGCCGCGGCGATTCCCTCGATGAAAGCATTGTCCGCTACCTGGCCAAAGCACTCGTTGTGAACGACCACGTCGTATCCCTTCCACCAATTTGGCTTCTGATAGATACTAACCTGATGGTTCCGGGTGTCTCCGCCCTCGTGAACAATGGTAAACTCTACGTGAGCCCGCTTGCTGATTCCTTCGCTCAGGATCTTTTTCTGAGCTTCGTAATCGTGGCAGCAGCCACCGGTCACAAGTAGCGCTTTGATCGGCTGCGGTTTTTCCGCAGCGAATGTCGCGGACGCAGCGGTTACTACCGCAGCGACCGCGATCGACAGGATCCTCAGCATGGCACGCGTCGAAGAATTACTTCGCGATTGGGCCATAGCCCTCTTTCGGGGTGCCGTCTTCGTTCAGCTTGTCGGCTGCCCAGAGGACGCCGCGAGTGACGAGGCTCAGATAGCGGTCATCAGCAACGGTCTCGTTGTTGTGAGCGAGCGTGGTGGAGAAGACGCGGGTCTTCTTGTCGCCGAAGAGATTTGCCCAGGCGATCACTGCCTCATTCCTGCCGGGCTTATCACCAGCGCCCTGTTTGCCACGGGCGAGTACCGTGGTGCCGTCGAAGACCTTTACGTTGTTGTAGAGTTCTTCCTTTCCAGTCGTCCAGCCGGTCAGTCCCTTGGTGATCGGGTGATTCTCGTCGGTATACGTCACTTCAATTGGGAGCTGAGGGCCATGGCCGCTGGACTGCAGGCCGAGATATTCAAACCACATGGCCTCCGGGCTGCCGGCCGGATGCGGTTTACCGGGAGATCCCACCCGATAGGAGTGCATGGCGCAGTGCAGGTTTACACCCGGGGTGCCGTCCACATGCGGAGCGATAACGGATTTAACGACCTCGGGGTCCTTGATATCGGCCGAGCACTCGTCATGGATCACCACATCGAAGCCCTTTGCGTATTCAGCGTTCCCATAGATAGCGAGCGGCGGCTTCGTGCTCTTGTCGTCAGAGTGCACCTGCTCGACGACTACATTCGCGCGCTTTTCCAGGCCTTCCTTGAGGATGTCTTTCTGCTTGCCGTAATCATGGCAGCAGCCGCCAGTGATTAGAAGAACGCGGAGCGGTTTGGGTTTGTCTTGCGCAAAGGATGGAACCGCAAGAGCTGTAAGGAGGAGTAGAGGGAGGATGCGTTTCATGTTCGGGCTAGCAATGCCCAAGTGCGCTTCCTCACGCAATAAACATCCCGACATGTGAACTTTTTCCGCCTTTGCTGCTGAATGTTCCTAAGTTGATCGCGGGACGCATCAAACGATGCAGCATGTAAGGACGGTGCGCGTCTCGGTGGATCCGGAGGGCGAGCAGTCGAGAACGACCGCCCTCCCGACGGTAGGGCGGTCGCGCCGCCGACCGCCGGGAGGGCGCGTGGCGAGTTATGGCACGTCCACCTTGGAAAGGGCACTCGCGACGGAAAGGCGACCCTTCCGGGTGAGGTAATGCGCCATATGGATTCCATTCTTCACCCGCGCGCAGGTTCGTTAGTTGCGTTCAACTAACAACCTTCAAAGGAGCACCCAACGGGCGGAGCGCGTGAAGGCGGGGAGAAAGTGCTCAGTGCTCAGTGCTCAGAAATCAGTAGACAGCCCCCGCTTCGCGACGCTCACCCGCTCTGATCCGCCAGTACGCGGCTCTCAACTCGATACTCTCAACTATTCACTTTCAGAGGAGCACTACACCTGCTGTGTCGGAGTCGCCGGTTTGATTTCCTCCTGCTGGTTGGCGGCTACCGGTGCGCCAAACGGTTGCGTATCGCGCGGGGTTTCAAGCTGCGGGGCCGATGGGCTCGGAGGATTTGGCGGACGCGTGATTTCGTTCTGAATCTCGTCTTTTGCCTTCGAGAACTCCCGGACGGCGGTTCCGAGGCCGCGCGCGAATTCGGGAAGTCTTTTCGCGCCAAAGAAGAGAAGCGCCAATGTTACGATGAC
>CBINJX010000231.1:0-7309 GCA_966251085.1 uncultured Verrucomicrobiales bacterium | reverse complement strand
CCTCGTAAAACTCGCCACCGCACTCCATATACGCCCCGTGCAGCCATGCGGAATGCAGGACAGAAAACCTGAAGATGCATATAGACCGCAGATCGCTCCCCACCAGGTGCCTCCCTTCAAACTTCCCACTCCCCACTTCAACCTTCCCCCACTCTGGACACCCGCCCCAACATGCGCTTGCCTCCCAAGCGTGTCCACCCGTGTCCTGATCCTCCTCGGCCTGCTCTTCTCGGCTGTCGCCCTCCTCTCCCCCGCCCCCGCCCGGGCCCAGCAAAACATCGGCTCACTCCCGGAGATCGATTTCTACAAACTCTCCGATCGGAATGTCGGCATCCTCGGACAGATCGCCATGCAGATTCGGCCTCGCGATTGGAAACACTCCGAGACGGAGCATTTCATCTACCACTACTTCCAATCCTTCGTAGCCACACCGGTCTCCGTCGAATCCGAGTTTTACTACAAGATCATCTCCCAGGAGCTCGGCAAAGACACCACCCAGTGGGAGCGGAAATGCCACATCTTCATCTTTGATCAGGAGGAGGACTGGACGCAGTTCAAGACCCGCGGCACGCTCGATCCATGGACAGGCGGACTCCACACCGGTGGCGAAGTCTTCATCTTCAGAGATGCCTCTGCCAAGTGGAAGGGCAACACGCTCGGACACGAAGTCGCTCACCTCATCGTGCACCGTCTCTTCGGTCCTGGCATCCCGCTGTGGCTGAATGAAGGTTTCGCAGAGAACTCCTCCATCCGAGGATGGGCTGCTTTTTACCGCGCCCGTGGTTATGCGGCGCGCCCGAAGAGCCAGGCCATCTCCCCGCAGATGTTTCTCCCACTTGCCATCCTCTGCGAATCGCGATCCTATCCCAGCGACCCGGTCCAGGTGAGCGTCTTCTACAACCAGAGCGAGCGGCTCGTTCGCTTCCTCAGCAGCATCGACAAGAAAGGATTTCAGACATTCTTCGAGGAGATGTCGAAAGGCGCCCGGACGGAATCAGCCTTGCAGAAAGGCTTCGGCTCCCGGTTCAGTAATCTCGAAGCGCTGGAAAAAGAGTTCCGGACCTACGCAACCAAAGAACATGGCACAGCAATCCAAGACTAAGCGGCTTTCCGTTCCCCTCCTCCAAGGCCTCGCAGGTGCGCTCGCTCTGAGCGTACTCACTGCGCCTGCACAGGTCACCCCGGCCCGACCGGCGACACCTAGTCCCTTTGCCCCACGGCAGATCCAGCGTCCTCCGGCCGCGCCGACACCGGCCCGGCCTTTCTTCGAGCGTTCTCTCGGCGCCTCTCAGCAACAGGCTCCCCGGGATACCAAGCTCGTGGAGAAAAAATTCGAAGAGCTTCCGAACCAGGAACTCTCTGAATACGGAGAGAAAGCCCTCGGCATCGACCCGGAGAAATGGAAACACGCCGAGACTGAAAACTTCCTCCTCCACTACCGTCGTGTAACCGAGGCGCAGAAGGTTGCACGCGAGGTGGAATATTACCTCTGGTATGTGGCTACAACTCTCGGCGCCTCCAAGGACCGCTACCAGCGCAAGTCGCACGTGTATGTCTTTGAGGACGACGCAGAATGGAAGTCGTTCCTCGGCATGACCCAAGTTCCTGCTTGGTCTGCCAGCTTTGCGCGAGGCGATGAACTCTTCCTCAACGTCCGCGGCACCCCGGGTGGAGGCGGATTCAACTCCACTACCCTCGCCCACGAAACCACCCATGCCGTCGTCGCTCGCCTCTTCCCCCGGAAACGGTGGCCGCTCTGGCTTAGCGAAGGATTTGCCGAATACATGGGAGGCGCCAGCGTGGCCGCTCGCAAAGGACAGACCAGCAAACGGTATCAAACCCGCCTCCGGTTCGCGGAGATGCCCCTCGAGCAGCTCGAACAACTCCAGAGTTATCCGGCAGACGAAGTCGCCGTCGCTCAACTCTACCAAAGTTCCGAAAAGTTCGTCCGCTTCCTGATGAACGAACTCCCCAAGGACCGCATCGTCACCTTCATCGACTACATCGTCGAAGGCAAAGGGATGAAAGAGTCCGTTCTCGGAATCTACGGCGACAAGGTGCGGGATTGGGATTCGTTTATGCGGCGGTATGAGCGGTTTACGAAGTGAGAAGTGAGAGGTGGCTGGCGCAGGTGCGGAGTGCCCTCGTAGCGTCAGCCATCTTGGCTGCGGGTGACCGGAGCATCCCTGCTCCGAGTCCGGGCCATTCCACAGCTCACCTTTGTGCTGCGGAAAACCCGGCCCGGTAGGGTCCTCGCGCCGCGAGCGCCTTTACAATTGTAAAGGTGGGCGTGCGATAACTCTCCACGATCCCTCCCGGCGGTCGGCGGCGCGACCGCCCTACTGCACCAACCCCACACTCGCCACACCACCCACCTTCCCCTATCTCCACTACACCGAACACCACTCCTCCAGAATCGACATCGCCGAAGCTCCGCGCCCCCACCTCTTACTTTTCACTTCTCACTCCTCACGAGCCACCCCATGCCCGCCGCCAAGTCCAAAGCCGCGAAATCCCAGATCCACGCCGTTCTTGGCACCGACGAATCCGAGGTAAAACGGGTCGCCAAGGAACTCGCCGCCCAGCTTACACCGGCTGATGGCGGGGACTTCGGTCAGGATGTGATCGATGGTGTCGCAACCAGCGCCGACGACGCCTCCCAAAAGATTCATCAGACCATCGAGGCGCTACTCACCCTCCCCTTCTTCGGCGAAAAACTCGTCTGGCTGAAAAACGCCAACTTCCTCGGGGACAGCATCACCGGGCGCTCTGCCACTGTGCAGGAAGCTCTGGAAAAACTCACCGATACGATCTCCTCAGGTCTCCCCGAGAGCGTGCGGTTTCTTCTCAGTGCCAGCGAGATCGATAAGCGCCGCTCATTTTACAAAAACCTCGGCAAGATCGCGAAGGTTGAAGTCTTCGACAAACTCGACCCCAGCAAGAGCGGCTGGGAGGAGGACGCAGCCATGCTCGCCCGCCAGCTCGCAGCCGACCGGGGACTCCGTTTTCAGGAGGAAGCGCTGGAGCTTTTTGCCATGTTCACCGGCGGCGACCGCCGGGTGATCTCCAACGAGTTGGAGAAACTCGATCTCTACCTCAGCAATGCACCGCGCGACATCACCGCTGATGACATCCGCATGATGGTCCCGATGTCCCGGGCCGGCATCATCTGGGAACTCGGCAATTCCCTCGCCGAACGGAATCTCGCTCGTTCACTCGACCTGCTCGATCAGCTCCTCTTTCAGGGCGAGAGTCCCATCGGTATTCTGCTCGTCGCGATCATTCCCACCGTACGCAACCTGCTCGTGGTGAAAGACCTGATGGCCCGGCACAAACTCTCCCGTCCGGCCCAGCCCTTCTTCTTCGGCAAAACCCTCGAGCGCCTCCCTCCCGAAGCCACCTCCCACCTGCCCCGCAAAAAAGACGGCGGGATCAACGCCTACGCCCTCGGCCTCGCCGCTAGTCATGCCCAGCGATATTCCCTCGAAGAACTCCACGCCGGGCTCGAAGCCTGCTTGGAAGCAAACGTTCAGCTGGTGAATTCACTCATGGAACCCGAGGCCGCCTTGAGCCAATTGCTCGTAAAAGTAGTAGGAAAGCCAACCAGCAGGCAGGCATAGCCCGATTGTTGTTTTAGAAGAGCGACTTATTTAACCCTGTCGAAAACCGGAAAAGACTTCGAAACATCAATTTCTTTAATTTTTCGAATATTTCCGCTTGCTGACATCAACACCTGGGCGTAGATAAGCCTTACAACTTTTGAAGATTGTTCTGGGGGGAACATCAGCCCTTCGCGACCATTCGGTGGCGGGGGGCTGAATCTTTTTTGGAGATACGATCGGATCTGCCGCTCTCCCTGAGGTTCGAATGTTTGGCGTTTAGGGCACTGACTTAGCGACGATGGTAAGGCGATGTTTTTACAAAGCTTTTACGATGTGCTGAGACAGCTTTGACGCTTAGAGCGGAGAGTTCCGATATCGTGGAAACATGGATCGCAAAAACTCCAAGTTCCCCATCTTTGCCGCCCTTCTCATCACATCCATGGTGCCCTCCGGGGCTCAGGAAGCCGTTGATCCTTACAAGAAAACGGAGGTCGCAGCAGCAACCTCACACAAGTCTGAGGAACGCCAGCAAGTCTCACTTCATCTCGATACATTCTCGCTCCCCATCAATGAGGCTTTTGCACTCCTCCGGGAATTCCCAACGGATCGAGGTCGTTACGATCAGCTCGTCAAGCTGGCGGGCGAAGGAAAGGCCAAAATTGAGCGCATGATCGTCTTACGTACCCAATCGGGTCAGCGCGCCGTAATCGAATCAAGCCACGAGCTTCGCTATCCGACTCAATTCACAGTGACCGATCCAGTTCCGCCTTCGAGCCTCAAGGACGGTGCAACTGCCCCACCTCGCTCCGTATATCCCAGTAGCTTCGAGACGCGGAATGTGGGCGATTCCTTCGAGGTCGAACCGGTAATCAATGCGGAGAACACGATTGTCGACATCAACCTTGTCCCTCAGACCGTACATTATCTGGGTGATCGCGATATAGCCAACCATTCAGGCTTTCAGCAGCCGCTCTTCGAAACTCAGAAGACAACAACTTCCGTACGCACTCATGCAGGTCAGCCTTTCCTTCTGGGCACCCCCAACCCTCCATTCGGCACCGGTTTGGGCAAGGATCAGACAGAGCAGCGGATCTGGTTTCAGTTTATCACGGCATATGTGGTTGATGCACAGGGCAACAATTCAGCCGCACCCGGCCGGACAACGGCACCAGCCTCTCGTCCATAGAGCGACCGTTTGGCTTTACGGGGCGCATATGGAGTGCGGTGCCACGTCGCGGGCGAAGGCGGGACGTGCCACCGCCTTCGGATTGGGGGCGCAGGTGGTAAGAAACGGAAGGCCGAAAACCATACCCGAAGGAAGGGCGTGACTACAGGATCAAGCGCCGCTCCATCCCCACCTGCACATACGGAGAGCCCCCCTCTCAACTCTACACGGCCTCTGCGCAGGCACATCGCTCTGCCGTCCGAAGGAGGTGGCACGTCCCTGCCGCCTACGCCCGCGACGTGACACCGCACTCCAAGGTTGCGCCACATTCATCAACGGCTGAGTGCATTTGCTCGCGTTTTCTGAAGGCACACTTCCCAATCCCCCACATGCGGCTTCCGGCATTTACATTCCTGCTCATGGCGGTTGCCGCCGCCTCCGTCCTGGTGACAGGCACATGGCTGGCACGGCGAACAGTGGAAGAACGAGTGCCCGTGGATCGAACCGTACTACGGGAATTTATCGACTCGCTCGATGGTGAACTGAGCCGCTTGCAGGATCTGTATGAGCAGGATCTTCGTGAGGTCGCGAGCAACCTTTCATCTTCGAAGCGGGCCACGGCCCGACAGCACGGTGGCTCTGTCTATGGTATCAGGGCCTGCGTCTTCGTATCGCTCAAGGCAGCCACCTCCCCAGCTTCTATCATCATACCTACAGAAGCCGGAGATCGTGTCCCGTCGGTTCTCGCTCGTTCGATAACCCTACCCGCTGCTCTTTCCCGTGAGGTCTTTCTAGTAGATACAGAGGCAGTGGCTGGCGCACGGCAGGCAGGTGGAGCGCCGACTGGCTGGCTTCACCACCCGGGCACACCATTCTCGGCCTTTTGGATGCGCAATACTCCAGATGAAGTGGTGGTCCTTGTAATCGACTGGAGGCAAGTCACGGCACGCACAAATTGGCACCTGCAAAAGTGGATCACCGCGCCATATGCCGCAGTCCGAGCCACCGGCGCCCCGGTAACCTTTGAAGGCCCCGGAGAAATTCTGCTGAGCGGTGTGAGCACACCTCCGTCAAAGCCTGCCGACTTCATATTTCCGATTCGGAAACGTCAGGGACAATGGCAACTCCAAGCGTGGGATCGCACGCAAATGCGCCTGCACTATGATCTCGGCACTTTGGGAATAGCAGCAACCGGCACGGTGATTCTCATCCTCATCGGGCTCGTACTCTTTCGTCATCAGCAGGATGCACTCCGGCTCGCAGAAGCACGGGTTTCCTTCGTAAATCGCGTTTCCCATGAACTCGGCACACCGTTGACGAATATGCTGCTGAATCTGGATCTGGCGGATGAACAACTGAGGAAGCAACCGGAAGGTGCGCGGCAGCATCTGCAACTCGTCACTCAGGAAACAGAAAGATTGTCGCGCCTTGTAAAAAACGTCCTTACGTTTTCGAAATCCGAGCGCAACGATCTGGAGCTCACGCCAAGAACAGCGCTTCCAGATGAGGTCATCGCGTCCGTTCTAAAACAGTTCTCTCCCGCCCTACAAAGACGTGGTGTCCTCGTGAAAGGGAGCTACAACGCTGCGGTGGGCGTTACGCTCGACCCTGATGCACTGGCGCAGATTGTTGGGAACCTGATCTCGAACGTGGAAAAATACGCAACTCAAGGAAAGTGGCTGGGCATCGAGACAAGCTGGAAAGACGGCTCACTGGTCGTACAAGTCGCCGACGCCGGCCCAGGAGTCCCGGAGCGTGACCGAAGCCGGATATTTCATCCTTTCGAACGCGTCCACAGTCGCTTGAACGAAGGAGCGAGCGGTACAGGACTGGGTCTTGCCATTGCCCGCGATCTTGCCGTTCGCATGGGAGGTTCGCTAGAGCTGCTACCATCCGAGAACGGCGCTCTCTTCGAGTTACGCATCCCCGCGCCGTCGATAATCACCCCCCTCAGATCTGAGGAACCAGCTGCCTAGGCTCCAAGGATTCCGCTCGCACCAACTCCCCCCATCTCAACTCTCTCAACTGCCTTTTTCACGATGAAAGTGCTCATTGCAGAGGATGATCCGATCACGCTCGATTCACTCACCGCGTGTATCCGGGCCGAGGGGTTGACGCCGATTTGCGCACATCATGGACAAGAAGCTCTGCAACTCTGGGAAGCTCATCGTCCTGCGCTGCTCTGCCTCGATATCATGATGCCAGAGATGGATGGTTTCGAGGTGTGTCGACGGGTCCGCTCCAAAGATCCCGCGGTCCCGATTCTGTTCCTCTCCGCAAAAAACGAGGAAGTAGACGTGGTTGTCGGATTGGAACTCGGCGCGGATGATTTCATCCGAAAGCCGTTCACTCGATCCGAAGTCATGGCACGCATCCGCGCTGCACTCCGGCGAGCGAGAGCTGCCGCACCGCCATCCCAAGTACTCGAGATGAATGGACTGACGGTGTGGCCCGACGAACTGCGCGCCGAGCGCAACGGCCACTCGCTCGAACTCACTCCACGTGAAGCTGCCATGCTTGCCCTGCTCCATGAAAACTCGGG
>CBINJX010000230.1:0-7332 GCA_966251085.1 uncultured Verrucomicrobiales bacterium | reverse complement strand
TCAGGAGGATGGGACTTTCAAGTCGGCCGATCCCACTGAGCCATTAGTCATCGACGCGCGACCCGGTTACGCAAGCCTGGATGATGTGATGACGTTGCTGATTGCAGCCCTGCTCGACGTTCCACGGGAGGAGCTCGAAGTGCTCGAAGCATTGACTCCGGCGGATGCTGCGGTTGCGGTGTCTGCCATGAGGGCTTCACGCGCCGATATGGCGGCAGTGGCGCTGGAGGATCTGGAGAAAGCCACTACGGCCCCCGGATTGGAGAGCCAGTCGCCTGGAAGCGAGGGGCGGGTGTCCCCGGTAGGCATCATATTGCTGCTGATTTTGATGGCTGGGATCTTCCTGGTAGTGGTTCTTTTTACGGGGTAGAAAGGCGAGAAGCAGGCTTTTGCCGCTCCGCCCAATTCGGTCGATGGCACTTCCGAAAAGGCGTTTCGGGCAACGATGAGCGAATAGGCGAGAGGTGTCGATGTGCCATCTGTGCCGGTTATTGCCGCTATTCCTGACGTTTCAGTCCCCCCTCAGCGGGTCCCGTTGTGGACGGGCCGAAGGAGGGTCAGAACTGATGACGAATATGGAGTCGGGCTTGCATCAGGTAAACCGCGAAATCGAGTAGTCCCGTCGTACGGACTTCCGTCTTTTTGCAGCTGATGCTTCTTTTTCCCGAGTCTCCACTACAACGCTCCGCTCATCTTTATTCCGGAAATCAATCAAAGTTTTTCAAAAATTGATTGCGGATTTCAGTTCGACCGCTAGTTTGCCCGCCCCATGCCTAGAGCCATTGCACGTCGCAAGACGAAGAAATCCGCGGCCAAGCGGTTTAAAGTAACAGGGACGGGCAAGATCCTGCGCCGCAAGCCGGGCCTGCGTCACCTTGCATCTTCCAAGAATGCAAAGCGTAAGCGCAACCTTGGCAAGGCCGGTCAAGTCCACGAGACAATGGTGGACAAGATCAAGGAGTGCCTCCCGTTCGCCTAAGCTAAATTGGCCACAGATCCGCCACCTGTTCGAAATGATCGGACATATCGGTGAGCGAGGTGTAAGCGGATCATTCACACACGAACAGCCCGCCGAAAGAAACCGACTGAAAGAAGACTAAATGCCACGCGCAACCAACGCACCCGCAAGCCGGGAACGCCGCAAGAAGATGCTCGACAAAGCGAAAGGCTTTCGCGGCCGTCGCTCAAAACTTTTCCGCTATGCGAAGAACGCGGTAATGAAAGCTCAGGTATGGGCTTACCGCGATCGTAAGAACCGCAAGCGCAACTTCCGCATGCTCTGGCAGCAACGCATCAATGCGGCTGCTCGTGCCAATGGTCTCACTTACAGCCGGTTCATGGAAGGCGTGAAGGCCGCCGGAATCGAGCTCGACCGCAAGGTGCTCGCCGATCTCGCCGTCACGGACGAGGCAGCGTTTAAGGCCATCTTCGAGAAGGCGAAAGCCGCGCTCGAAGCGAAGGCCGCTCAGGCCAAGGCCGCTTAAGGTTCTAAGGGCCGTTTTTTCTCGCGGAGCGCAGGCGCATCGTCGTCTGCGCTCCGTTCTTTTTTGGCGAAGTGAATTGGGAAAGCGAGCGATGTGTGATTGATCCGCTAACGCGCTTCCCATATCCCGTATCGTCCATCCCGCATCCAGCAACTCGCATAATGGACCAACAACTCGAACAACTCCGCGCCGAAGCGCTCGCGGAGATCAGCGCAGTCGCCGATGAAACTGCGCTGGAAACGGCGCGCGTTAAGTACCTCGGCCGCAGTGGCCAGATCACCGCAATCAGCGAGCGGATGCGCGAGGTTTCCAAGGAGGATAAACCGCGTATCGGAAAGCTCCTCAACGAAGTCCGCTCCGCAGTGACCGCGGCACTCGACGAACGTAAGGGGTCGCTGAATGCCGCCGCCGATGCCCGGGCATTCGCAAGCGTGGACGTCACCCTTCCGGGGACCGCTCCCGCGATCGGTACACTCCACCCGATCACTCAGCTCATGGATCGCGCGATCCAGATCTTCCGCCGTATGGGCTTCGCTCTGGCGGACGGCCCAGACGTCGAAACCGAGTGGCATTGCTTCGACGCACTGAACACTCCCGAGGATCATCCGGCCCGTAACGAACAGGATACTTTCTATCTGCCTGACGGCCGTCTTCTCCGGACGCACACCTCCACGGTGCAGATCCGCACTATGGAGAAGATTGCTCCGCCGGTGCGTATCATTGCTCCGGGCGCCGCATATCGCCGTGATGAGATCGATGCGACACACCTGGCGCAGTTCACCCAGATGGAGGGCCTCTATGTGGACGAGGGTGTCAGTCTTGGAGACCTGAAGGGTACGCTGGAGTTTTTCTTTAAGGAGATGTTCGGCTCGGACGCAAAGATCCGTTTCCGGCCGCATTTCTTCCCGTTCACGGAGCCCAGCTACGAGATCGACATCCAGACCAAGGCTCTGGGTGACCGTTGGCTGGAGATCGCCGGATGCGGCATGGTCGATCCGGCCGTGTTCGAAGCGGTGAACTCCAAGCGTGGTGATCACGCCTTTGACCCGGAACTCTACACGGGCTTCGCCTTTGGTTTCGGTCTCGACCGACTGGCAATGATCATGGCCGGCGTGCCGGATATCCGCATGCTGATCGAGAACGACCAGCGTTTCCTCTCCCAGTTCTAAACCGAAGAGCAACGAATTCGCAGGGCGGCGTCCGTGGTTTGTCGTCCGCTCCTGCTGCTCATCAATCCTATGAAAGTTTCCCTGAATTGGCTCCGTGAGTACGTCGACTTCTCCGGCGATGCAAAGGCCCTCGCCGAGTTGCTCACGATGGCCGGTGTTGAAGTCGAAGGCATCGAGACGCGTGGAGTCGCGATCGAGAAGGTAGTCGTCGCACAAATCCTCGAGAGCACGCAGCACCCGAATGCGGATCGCCTGAGTGTTTGTCGTGTGGACGATGGCTCCGGCGAGGCGCGGCAGATCGTCTGTGGCGCCAAGAACTACAAGGTCAACGACAAGGTCCCGCTCGCCCAACCCGGGGCGGTACTGCCGGGTGATTTCAAGATCAAGGTTGGTAAGCTGCGTGGTGTGGAGTCGCAAGGAATGCTGTGCAGCGCAAAGGAACTCAATCTCGCCGAGGATGCGGATGGGCTCCTGATCCTTCCCGAGACAGCCAAGGTCGGCGCTCCGCTCTCTGAACTGTATCCCGGGGACACCATTCTCGATCTGGAGATCACCCCAAATCGTCCCGACCTGCTCAGCCACATCGGCATCGCACGCGAAGTCGCAGCACTGACGGGCGGAAAGCTGAAGGTTCAACTCCCAAAGGGGCAGACCAAATTCGACGGCACCGTTCAGGTAAACGCGGACGAGTGCCCGTTCTACACTGCCCGCAAGATCACCGGAGTAAAGGTTGGCCCCAGCCCCGAATGGCTGCGTCAACGGCTTGAGGCAGTTGGTCTGCGCTCGATCAACAACATCGTCGATATCACCAACTATGTGATGTTCGAGGTTGGTCAGCCGCTACATGCTTTCGATGCGGACAAGCTTCAAGGTGACCTTAATGTGCGACTTGGGGAAGAGGGGGAGCAGTTCCTGGCGCTCGACGGACGCACCTACACACTGACCGGCCGCCGTCTTGTGATCGCTGACGCAAATCGCGCGGTGGCCCTGGCAGGTGTGATGGGCGGTGAAGATAGCGGTGTGACCGAGAGCACCACGACAGTCTGGCTCGAGAGCGCCTACTTCCTCCCGAGTTGCATTCGTCGTACATCGCGGCTTCTGGGGCTCTTCAGTGATTCGAGCTACCGCTTCGAGCGTGACGTGAATCCTGCAGGAATTCTCGTTGCTTCCCAGCGCGCAGCGGAGCTGATCCGTGAAGTTGCCGGTGGAGAAATTGGTGAACTTCGCGCCGGCTTTGCCGCTAATGCGCAGTTCGGCTTCGACGAAGAGGCCGCAGCGAATGGTGTAGAATACGGCTCGACCATCCCTCTCCGCAGCGACCGCGTGCAGGAGGTTCTTGGGGTACATATTCCAGACGAGAAGATTGACGAGATCCTGACGACATTCGGCCTCCGGAAGGTGGAGGGCGGATGGCAGGAACCGTCGTATCGTCCGGATCTCACTCGCGAGGTGGACCTCATCGAAGAGATTGCCCGGGTAATCGGGCTCGATCAGATCCCGGCAATGGACATCGCGTATTTCTCGCCGAGTACCGAGAGCGATCGCGCTTACGACCGCAGGATGTCGCTCCGCCGTGCGTTTGTGGCGCAGGGATTGCACGAGGCGCGGACACTGACACTGGTAAGCGAAAAACTTCCCGGCATTGCCGCGACCCACACCAACACGGATCATCTGCTCCGTGTGAAGAACCCGATGAATGAAGATCAGGTCGTGCTGCGGCCGAGTCTTCTACCGGGGCTTCTCCGGGCTGTGACGCATAACGTGCGTGGTGGTGTGCGCAGTATCCGCCTGTTTGAGGTTGGCCGCGTCTTCTCATCACAGGCTCCCGAGGAATTTGCGCACGCAGCGTTTGTACTTAGCGGACCGATTGCCAGCGCTACATGGCGCACGCAGCAGGTGCGCGAGGCGGACATCTTCGATGTCAAAGGTGTTCTGGAACGTGTGCTAGGCAGCAGCGTGGAATTCCGTAAGGACGAAAATCCTGCGGTTGCACTTTCGCTGCAGGTTATCTGGCAGGGGAAGGTAATCGGTTATGCAGGCCAGCTCTGGCCCGCGGAAGCCCGTGAACTCGATGCGTCCGCTCCGGTGGTCTTTGCCGAAGTTGATCTCGTAGCGATGCTGTCCGGAGAGTCGAAAATCTTGCGTTATCGTGAGATTCCACGCTTCCCGGCAGTGACGCGTGACATTGCGATGATTGCCCCGCTCAATCTCCCTCACTCGGATATCGCAACGGCTTTGGCCGGAGCAAATGAGCCGTTGCTCGCGAACGTCGAATTGTTCGATATTTTTACCGATCCGAGCGGACAAAAAGTGCCTGCGGACAAGAAATCCTTGGCCTATTCGTTGACATACCGGTCTAGCGAGCGGACACTCACCGCCGACGAAGTAAACGCCGCCCATTCGCGGCTGAAAGAGCGCCTGACATCAGGTCTCGGCGTACAGCTTCGCGAATAGTTCTTTGAAGTGCCGAGCGGAGGCGTTAGCTCTGACTCGCTTTCCCTCGGCACGAATCAATTTCGAATTTGCCCTGCATTGTTCGACCAAAGGTCGGAAATCCCGATTCTGTAATTACACAATATCAGGAGGCCAGGGTGGGCGTGTGTATGTCATGCCTTCATTGGAAGACAGAAGCCCGCTCCAGGTCATCCGCCCGTTAACCTATGGGGGAAACGGGAAACCCGGCCAGACGGCAAAGGTGGGGCATCCTATTTCGGCGCTCCGGAATTCGCGACGGCTGAGTCGCTCCGGAGCGCCGAACTTTTTTGGTGGTGTCGTTTCTGCGTGCGCGGGATGTGCGATTGAGAGGGCGGTAAGAGGTGAATTCGGAGCGGTTTTGGGGATATCCGCTTTAATGATGCATCAGGTTGCATTTTTTCCTTCTCCCCGAGCAATCCCTGCGCATCTTTTCCGCCCAAATTCGCGCGATCCTTGCCCTTGAAGACGGCCGATATTTCATCGGTGAATCTTTTGTCGCGACCGGTACCACGGTCGGCGAAGTCTGTTTTAATACCTCCATGACCGGTTATCAGGAGGTGCTCACCGACCCCTCCTACCGCGGCCAGATCGTCGCGATGACTTATCCGGAGATCGGTAACTACGGGGTCAACAGCCTCGACGAGGAGAGCGGCGAGCCGCATGTGCGCGGCTTTGTGATCGAGGAACTCAGCCCGATCCCGAGTAACTGGCGCTCTCAGGGCACTCTCGATGAATACCTGAAGCAGTGGAAGATTCCCGGCATCCAGGGAATCGACACTCGTGCTCTCACCCGGCATCTGCGTGACAAGGGGGCAATGAAAGGATGTCTTACCACGGAAGACATCACGGTCGAAGAGGCTGCCCGGCGCGCGAAAGAGGGCAGTGGTGTGATCGGCATGGACTATGTGAAAGAAGTCACGCCGAAGCAGCCGTACATTTGGGATCCGGAAGATAAGTTTTCTCGCCGGTGGACCATCGTGAAGGGGGACGCTCTCATGCAGGCAGATGAGAACGGTCAGGTGTTCGAGAAGCTGCCGCCGACCAAGCACAACATTGTCGCCTACGACTTCGGCATGAAGCGCAACATCCTCCGCCGACTGCGGCAGGAAGGCTTTAAGGTGCAGGTGATCCCGGCCGATATGCCCGCCGCCGATGTGCTCGCTCTGAATCCGGACGGCGTGTTCCTTTCCAACGGCCCTGGGGATCCATCCGCTCTCGACTACGTCCACAAGAACATCCGCGACCTCATGGGTAAGAAGCCGATCTTCGGCATCTGCCTCGGACACCAGATGCTCGGATACGCTTTCGGTGGAAAGACTTTCAAACTGAAGTTCGGTCACCGCGGCGGAAACCAGCCGGTAAAGGATCTCGTAACTGGGAAAGTCTCGATCACCTCACAAAATCACGGTTTTGCAGTTGATCCTGAGTCACTCCCGAGCGACGTGGAGGTGACGCACATCAACCTCAACGACAACACTGTCGAGGGGATGCGTCATAAGAACCTTCCAATCTTTAGCGTTCAATACCACCCCGAGGCCGCCCCCGGCCCGAATGATGCAAGTTACTTCTTCCAGCAATTTTCCAAGCTGATTGACGAATCGCGCTAGCCTCTGCCACCTTTCCCCCAAATCATGCCCACACTCGTTGTTTCCCTCCCTGATGGCTCTGAAGTCACGCATGAGCTGACTGATGACGTGGTGACGGTCGGTCGTGTTTCCGACAACACGCTCCAGATCGAGGATGCGTCTGTCTCCAGCCATCACGCCGAACTGATCCTTCGCGACACTGATTATGTGCTGAAGGATCTCGGCTCTACCAACGGCACCCGACTCAATGGCCAGCAGCTTCCGCCGGAGGAGGAGCATCAGCTCCAGCCCGGAGACATTGTTCGCTTCGGCCACATCAATACGGTTTATGCTCCCGAGAGCGGTGCTGAACCTCAGCCAATGCCGATGGGAGCCGAGCAGCCCGCTGCAGTTCCCGCCGCATCGAGCGCCCGTCCCGCAGACTTCTCGAATGCTTCTCCTTTCCAGAAGAAGACCAAGAAGAAGGATCCAGCTGGAATGGCGCTGATGGGCCTCGCTGCCGTAGCGATTCTCGCGTTCGGCGCAGCTCTCGCTGTCGTTTTCCAGATGAGCAGCCCGCTGTAAGCGAGTTTACAACTACGATATTTTGACCGGAGCGGTACCCAATTCGGATTTGCC
>CBINJX010000229.1:0-7357 GCA_966251085.1 uncultured Verrucomicrobiales bacterium | reverse complement strand
TAAATTTGATTGGGATGGCGTACTTGGCTCCGCAAGCCCCCGTCACCTTGACGCCCCGCGCCGCCGCCCGATAGCGTCCGGCGATGCCACCCAAACGCTCGATCCGCCCAGCCTCTTCCGCAGTCGAAGACTACCTGGAGCAGATCCTGGAACTCATTAATACGAAGGGGTATGCGCGGGTGGTCGATATCGCGGAGCGGCTGAAGATCAGCCAGGCGAGCGTGACGAACATGGTCCAGAGGCTCGATGCCGACGGCCTATTGAAATACGAAAAGTACCGCGGTCTGGTCCTCACCACTGCTGGTGAGGAGCTGGCGAAGAACATCACCCGCCGCCACCACCTCCTGACCGATTTCCTCAAGCTGCTGGGGATCGACGACCAGACGATCTATCACGATGTCGAGGGAATGGAGCACCACATCAGCCCGCCGACGCTGAGGGCAATCGAGGCGCTCACGGCCCAGCTCCAGCGCCAGCCGGCCCTGCTCGAGCGGGTGAAGAAGAGTGCGGAGGAGCGGGCGCCGGGGGAGAAGTGAGGGCGTGAAGAGAGTAATCAGTGAGTCAGTAATCAGTCATCAGTGAGGCTTTCTCAATGAGGCATGCCCACTTGGCACTTTCACTCGGCACTTGGCACTTTCAGAGGAGTATCGAGTTGAGAGCCGTGCACCGGCAGATCGGTGTGGGTGCAAGTAACGGAGTTTAAACTGATTACTGATTACTGACTTACTGATTACTTTCTGCCCGCCTTCACGCGCCCTGCCCGTTTTGTGCTCTCAACTTTTCAGAGGCATCTCTTTGGTGACATGACAGCACCGGATGCGCTAGACGAGGCGGCAGTGGAGCGCTGGCTCCAGCTTTACCTCCGCAAAATCGGTCCTCTCTGATTCATGAACCGCCGCAGCTTTCTTCTCTCTCTTCCCCTCGCCGCCCTCGCTACCCTCACCGGATGCCAAACCACCAATGATTGGGAAGGCATTCACTCCACCCGGATCGGCCTTGCCGACAGCATCAAGTCCGAGCCTCCGGGTGATTACTACATCGGCCGCCGTTACTTTAAGAGCGACTACCGGTTCTGGGGCTATGTGCGTCGTCCCGGGCAGCCGTGGAGCACGGCAAAGATGGTGATGATGAACGAGAACAGCAAACTCGCTCCGGACCGCGAACTGGGGAAGATCGGCTTTGACAATGGCTACGAGTACAAACTCTACGGTGATTTCTCAGGTGAGACCGTTTATGAGCCGGCGAGCAACGGATTCTATCCCGAGTTCGTGCTGCGCAACTACGAGCTGCGTTCCGAGACACCTCCAATGATCTTCCGCACCGCTGCCGCACTGGATCCGTCGCGCCGGATCATCGCACGGCCATTCTGACCAAAGCCCTTCCCCGAACCAGGGGAAATGGATCGAGCGGCTGCTAAGCTCGGCAGCGGCAGCCGCGAGCGATTTCGTCATGCCTCGGGTGCGCCTCACCCCCGAAAAGCGCTAAAAAGTGCCCGACGAAGGAAAAACCGTTAGCCGCCAGGGTTTTTCCTTCATCGATGAGGTCCAAACCTTCGCTACGCAGGTCGCTCAGTGCTCGACGAGGGTTTTACCCTCATCGGCGAGGGTAAAACCTTCGTCCGGCACCGGGCGCATCTGCCGGTGAGGGTCCAACCCTCGTCCGCGAAGGAAAAACCCTCGCGGCGCACCTCCGACTTCGGCAAACGAGGGATAAACCCTCGCGGCTGACGGTTTTTCCCTCGTGGGTACTTTTTCGACGGTTTTGGTTCAGGAGCATCCCGGGAAGGGAGCCCCTTCCCCTCCTTACGGCGTGATCACCACAAAGGAGCGAGTTCCTCCCCGGGTGACAAAAAGCAGTGCGCGCTCTGTTTCCGCAGGGATCGCTGCCACAGCTTGGTAAAATTCCTCCGGAGAACGCACCGGCTCCTGATTCACTTCCTCGATCACGTCTCCGACTCGAAGCCGCTGTGCGGCGGGAGCATTCGGGGCCAATCCTGTGATTACCACTCCACCACGTACCGTTGGCGGCAGATTTGCACGGAGTCTCGGCGGGATTTCTGCCACTTCGATTCCACTCAGCACATTCTGCGAGCCACGCTGAGCTTGTGGTCCACTCCCCGGAGGACGGCTGCGGCCTTGCTGTGGCGGCATAGCCTGCCCCGGTTGTGGAGGAGCAGGAGCTTGAGGTGCACGAGCCGTCGGCGTTTCAGTCGGCATCTCTGCGAGCTGGGCTGTGAGCGTCTGTTCCTGTCCTTCCCGGATGATCACCATCTCCGCAGTGCTTCCCACCTCCATGTCGCGCAATCGGCGCAGAAGGTCCCGTGAATTGCTTACAGTGCGCCCGTTCAACCGGACAATGACATCTCCATACTGAAGCCCGGCTTTCTCAGCCGGTGAACCACCGATGATGTCTGCCACGAGGACACCCCGGACATCATTGAGTCTGAGTTGCTGAGCCAGGGTCCGATTGATGTCCATCATGACCACTCCGAGATATGGCTGGCTGGGTGGACGGTTCTCCAGGATGCGCTCCAGCGTCCGCCGGGCGATCGCTGACGGGATCGAGAAAGAGATCCCCGCCCAGCTGCCCGTCTGGGAGTAGATCGCATTATTGATCCCGATGATCTCTCCCTGAAGATTGAGAAGCGGACCGCCGGAGTTTCCTGGGTTCACGGCGGCATCGGTCTGAAGCAACTCCGGCCCCGTGTCGCTCAAGGCCCTCCCCTTGGCACTGATGATTCCCTGAGTCACGGTTTCCTGGAGTCCAAAAGGATTACCGACCGCAAAGACGATCTGGCCGACCTGAATATTGTCCGAATCTCCAAAGGGCAGGGGCGTGATATTGCTGGCGTTGATCCGTAACACGGCAAGATCGACCCGGGGATCGGCTCCCACCAACTGAGCGGGTTCGATCCGCCCATCATTCAGCTGCACCCGAATCTCATCCACGCCCTCGATCACGTGGAAATTGGTCAGGATGTGGCCCTCCTTTGTGACGATCACCCCCGAACCAAGACCGGTGCGGGTGCGCTCAATGGTGCGGCCCCGGCGACCAAAGAAGTAGTCATAAGGATCCAACGCTCTCGGAACACGCACCCGGGCAAGAGTATCGATCGCCACCACGGACGGCATCACCGTATCGACGAGCTTCGTGTACTCGTTGTTCAGCGCCGTAATGACACCGACATCTTCGAGCTTCAGCTTGGGCCCTTCCGCCAGCGTCGCCTTCTCCGACTCCTTCTTCCTGCCGAGCGTCAGCTCACGAATATTGCCGCATCGCTGGATGCCGATGATCAGCAGAAGAAGAATCAGGACAATGAAGACGGCGCGTCTCATGGAGAACAAAGTAGAAACCTTCTGGAACGAAACGAGCCAAACTATGTGATCGGGTGCCGCGTTGCGGCTAATGACGAAGTTCGAATGACGAATGATGAGTGAAATACTCGTAAGGGCTTTCTTCCTCGGACTTCCCCTACTCCTTCGTCATTCATCATTCGGATTTCGTCATTAGCTCACTTGCGCGAGAATCTGCTTCCGCGTCTGCGCCATCAGCTTCTTCAAGTGCCGATGCTCCGGATCCTCGAGCTGCGGATCGCGCTCGAAGACCAGAAATGCCGCGCCGCGCGCCTGCCTCATGAGATCGCCATCCTTCAGGATGTCGCCGAGCCGTAGCGGAGGCAGTCCGCTCTGCTGGGTGCCGAGGATATCGCCGGGGCCGCGCAGGCGCAGGTCGGCTTCCGCAATTTCAAAGCCGTTTGATGTTTCCTCCATCACCTTCAGCTTCTGCATTGATTCCGGCTCCGCGACATCGGTGAGCAGTACGCAATAGCTCTTATGTTCACCGCGGCCGATCCGTCCCCGCAGCTGATGCAGCTGTGCGAGGCCAAAGCGCTCGGCGTTCTCAATCAACATGATGTTCGCGTTTGGAACGTCGATTCCCACCTCGATCACCGTAGTCGCGATCAGGGCTTTGGTCTGTCCAAGCCGGAATCGCTCCATGATAGCGTCCTTCTCCTCCGGAGCGATTCGCCCGTGTAGCAGCTCACATTTCATCGGTGAGAGAAACTCCTTCCATTTCTCAAATTCGATAGCCGCAGCCTTCGCTTCGAGCTTTTCACTCTCATCGATGAGAGGATAGACGATGTAAGCCTGTCGGCCTTTCTCCAAGTGCTCCCGGATAAACTTCACCGCATCCGGTAGTTTTGAGCGGTCCCGGACACCGGTGATGATCTTGCCGCGTCCCTTCGGCAGTTCATCAAGAATGGAAACGTCCAAGTCTCCATACACCGTCATCGTCAAAGTCCGCGGGATCGGAGTCGCCGTCATTACCAGCACATCGGGCACGACTCCCGGGCTTCCCTGATCACGAAGCTTCGCGCGCTGGAGCACTCCGAATTTGTGCTGCTCGTCGATCACGGCCAGACCGAGGCGGGTAAACCCAGCCCCCTCGTAGAGCAAGGCATGGGTACCGATCAGGATCTGAGGTTCTGTATCCGCGATCGATTTCTCACCTTCCCCGGAGCCCGCCCATTGGTCGAAGAGCGGAGCCGCACTCTCCTTCTTGCGGGAGCCGGTCCGCAAAGCGATGCGGATCCCGAGTGGAGTGAGCAACCGCTGAGCGCTGAGATAATGCTGCTCGGCCAGGATCTGGGTCGGCGCCATCAGCGCCGCCTGATACCCGGCTTCCACGGCTAAAAGCATCGCCGAAAGTGCCACCATGGTCTTTCCGGCGCCCACATCTCCATGCAACAACCGGTTCATCGGACGCTCACTCGCGAGATCTTGCCGGATTTCCTCGATCGCACGCTTCTGGGCTCCGGTTAGAGGGAAAGGGAGTGACTCGTGCAGACGCCGCATCAGATCGCCCGGCCCCGCGTGAGCCGCACCCGGCTGCGCCCCCTGCTCCACGTGTTTTGAAGCGACGAAGAGCTGCATCGCAAAAAATTCCTCCAGGACCAAATGTCTCCGCGCGCGTTTCAACATCTCCATCGACTCGGGGAAATGGATATTCTTCAACGCCTCGTACCGCGGGAGAGGATCGAGCCTGGATGGTAGAAATTGCGGGACGTCCTGAGGACGGATCTCCTGCAGAACTTTCCAAATGATCTGCCGGATCACGCGTGGCGTCAGCCCTTCGGTGGCGCCGTGAATCGGAACGATCCGCCGCAGATGGATCGACTCCGCTTCTTCTTCCTCGACCACCTCGAATTCCGGGTGATCGATGATGATCTCCCTCCCGCGCCGCTTCGGCTTTCCATAAACCACCAGCCGTTGCCCGGTCGCGATCATCTTCTCCACCCAGTGCTGATTGAACCAGCGGCAGACGAGATGCCCGCTCAACGCATGCCCGTTTTCCTCCCCCAGGATGACATCGAACATCTTCTGCCAACTCTTCATCCGCCTGACACTCGTTTTGCGGACCACGCCACAGACGCAGACTGGCTCCTCGCTTTCACCGGCTGGGAAACGGTCGAATTGATTCCGGTCCTCCCAGCGCTTCGGAAAATGGTGTAACAGATCGCTCACTGTCCGTATCCCAAAGCGCTCCAGCTGTCGCACCCGTTGAGGAGGGATGCCATCGAGCACATTGAGCGGAGTATCGAGATTCACTGGACGCGCAACATAATACGAGTCGCGGTGGTGTGGAGCCGGCAATGTGCAGTTTCCAATAAAAAGTTGATTCCATACCTTGCGGTGGCGCAACAGCTGCTCATTTTCTCAATTCGCAACGCTGAGAGATCCTCGTTGACCCATAAGATCCCTTCGCTAGCCTCCACCCCTTTATTTGCCGCTTTCGCAATGACGAAACGAATCTACTTTCTGACCCTTGTTGCCGTTCTTGCACTCTCGCCGGCTATAGCAAGTGCTCGTAGTAATGAGTCACTTTACAACCCGAGGGAAGCACAAAAGCTCAGCGAGTCTCAGAAAGGTCTCTTCGGCCCGAAGTCATCAAAATTCCGTTATGACAAACGGATGATCAAGGCAGCGGAAATTGCTGCAGCGCGGGCAAGGAAAAACTCGATCAGCCGCTGCTGGCGTTATGTGAAACAGGCGCTCCTGGCTTCCAAGGTGATCGATTCGTATCCAAAGACAGTCTATGCGAAGCAGGCAGCAGGTGAGCTTCAGGCAAATTACGGTTTCAAGAAGATTAAGGTAACCGATCCATTCAAGGCCCCTGTAGGAGCAGTCCTCGTTTACGGAGGCAGAGGAGCGGGCCACGTGGAGATCCGCACTGAGGAGGGATTTGTCAGCGACTTTAAGTCGGCGACTCCATCGCCCCGTCCTCTGATCGGCGTTTACATCAAACCAAAGGCCTGAAGATGAGCGGGCCCAAGGCCCTCGTGAAGCTGCGGATCGTTCCAAACGCCCGTCGCAGCGAAGTTGTCGGAGAATACGGAGAGGCGATCAAACTCAAGATCGCCGCTCCGGCCGTGGAAGGAAAAGCAAACGAAGCTCTGCTGCAGTTCGTGGCGGAGTGTCTCGGAGTGTCGCGCCGAGCCGTGGATCTCGTTTCCGGGGAGAAATCACGCGACAAGACAGTAGCCGTAGAGGGACTGGAGCTTTCGGAGGTCAGGGAGAGGTTTCTGGCTTAGAGACTATCCCAGTTAGCTCTACGCCCTCTGAATCGTGATCTCCTCCGTTCCAGAGGATTAAGATTACGAGTAACGAGAAAGAAGAGCCGCCAACTGCGGCTCATAAGGAGTGCAATAGCAGGCTTCCAACGCCGCCCCGCCTCCTTCGCCTCCCGAAAAGTGGGGTCGCGCGATCTTGAGTACTCCCCAACCGCAGAAGCTTGGGGAGCGCCCAAGGATCGGCGGCACTCCTGTCGTCGTGCACAGTGACTTTACGAGAGAACCTCCCTCTTCCTCAAAGCGCCTCTCCTACTATCCCGGATAAGAAGCTGCCAGACTGCAGGACGGGTGGAGTGCCTCGCTGAACTCGGCAGTGTCGGCGACAGGAGTGTCGCCGCTCCTTGGTCACTCACTCTTCGAACACGCTCCTTTGGCTGACACGAATGGGGAGCGCCATAGCAGTGCGACGAGACGATCAATCACCTTTCCCGGAAGGCACACGAACTCGCATTTGGACCCTCCTCGCCGGAGTTGTTCACAACGTTATGATGAAGAGAAGATTTTTCCTTTCCACAAACCCTTCATCATCATCGTGTGAATAAGATGGAAGGCCAATGTTCCACGCTCGTAAATGCTAGGTTCCACAACACATGATTGTTGGGAAAAACTTTTGAGGGGTATTCCAGCAGGTCCCAAAAACCTGGGAATAGGGGGAGTTGTTCATAGCTCTCCAGATTTATTCCCAACTTGTTAGACGTGATTTTGAACACTACTTCCCCCTTTTTT
>CBINJX010000228.1:0-7368 GCA_966251085.1 uncultured Verrucomicrobiales bacterium | reverse complement strand
GCTATTTTCCTTGGCCCGCTTCGGGGCCACTCCCGGTTCGAGTCACTCCTGAAAGAGAGGCATCCGCCCTGCCGAACACAAATGGCAGAATGCAGGCTCCACTCTGCGCCTCATCAACGCGCCCTCGGCGCCAGGTGGACCGTCTGGAGAATTTGTTACATTATGTCACTTGGCCTGCAGTTGGCGGGTTCCCTAGCCTGCGTAACTTTGATTTGCCTCGATTCTGACACAGAACTGACATGAAGAGCTTCTCCGCTTCACATTTTCTCAGCCGGGAACTCAGCTGGCTGGAATTCAATCAGCGTGTCCTGAACGAGGCGATGGATGCGAGCAATCCCCTGCTGGAGCGGGTGAAGTTCTTCACGATTGCGAGTTCCAATCTGGACGAGTTCTTCGAGGTCCGGGTCGCCGGGATCAAACAACAGATGGAAAGCGACATCGTCGAGCGGAGCATCGATGGACGCACGGCGACGGAGACGTTTCGCGAGATCCGGAAACGCGTGGTGGAGATGGTTGCGCTGCAGTTCCGTTTCTGGAGGGAGGAGCTGGTGCCGAGCCTGGCCAAATGCGGGATCCACTTCCTGCAACCGGCCGAGCTGGACGAACGCGACCGCGCCTTTGTGGAGAAGTATTACCGCAGCCAGGTTCGCCCGGTCCTGACGCCACTGGGCATCGATCCGGCGCATCCGTTCCCGCAACTGCTGAACAAATCGCTCAATATCGTCGTGCAGCTCGAAATCGAGCGGAACGGCGATATGCAAAGGCGTTTCGCCGTGGTTCAGGTGCCACGGGTGCTGCCGCGTCTCGTGAAGCTGCCTCGCGATAACGAGCGGCTGGATTACGTGTTCATGGGCCAGCTCATCGGGCATTATCTCGCCGATCTTTTCCCGGGAACGAAACTGCTCGGCTTCTGGCATTTCCGGGTCACTCGCAACAGCGAGTTGTATATCGACGAGGAAGATGTCGCGAACCTTCTAAGCGCCGTGGAGCAGGAGCTGCACAATCGGCGAAAGGGCGCGGCGGTGCGGCTGGAGGTCGATCACGACTGCCCGCCGGAGATCTATCATTATCTATTAGAGACGCTGGATCTGACGGAGGACGATCTCTATATCATCGAAGGGCCGCTAAATCCGACCCGGCTGATGGCAATCTATCAGGGGGATCACTCACCCGAGTTACGCGACAAACCGTTTGTCGCCCCAGTCGCCCCGCCCTTCCGCGATGCGACGGATATCTTCTCGATCATTCGTCACCGCGATGTACTGCTGCACCATCCCTACGAGAGCTACAGCAGCGTCGTCGATTTTCTGGAGTTGGCAGCCCGCGACCCGCATGTCCTGGCGATCAAGCAGACTCTCTACCGCACGGGTGGTGATCCGAGGATTGTCGGTGCCCTGATGAATGCGGTGCGAAACGGCAAACAGGTCACCGCTGTCACTGAGCTGAAGGCGCGTTTCGACGAGGCGAATAACATCCAGTGGGCGCGCAAACTGGAGGAAGCGGGCGTGCATGTCGTTTACGGCATCGTGCATCACAAGGTGCATGCGAAGGTGACGCTGGTGGTGCGGCGTGATGAAGATATGCTCCGGCGTTATCTCCATATCGGTACCGGGAATTACAATCCCTCTACCGCCCGGCTCTACACGGATCTTAGTCTCTTCACCACTCAGCCCGATTTTGGTGAGGACGCGACGAACTTGTTCAACCTGCTGACGGGGATCTGTCAGTTTCAGGGTGCCCGGAAGCTGCTGATTGCGCCATTCACCCTGCACGAAACGATGCTCGCGCTGATCAAGAAGGAGGCGGAGAACGCACAGGCCGGCAAATCGGCGCGGATCATCGCCAAGATGAATGCGCTGGTGGACCGGGAGATCATCGAGGCGCTCTATCGCGCCTCACAGGCGGGAGTGAAGATCGACCTGATCGTACGTGGCATCTGTTGCCTCAAACCGGGAGTGCCCGGGTTCAGCGAAAACATCTCCGTCCGCTCCATCGTCGGCCGTTTTCTGGAGCACAGCCGGATCTTTTATTTCGAAAACGGAGGTCAGCCAAAGGTGTACCTCGGCAGCGCCGATTGGATGCCTCGCAACTTTTTCCGGCGGATCGAAGTGGCCGCACCAGTCGAGGACCCGGCCTTGAAGCAGCGCCTGCTCGAGCAGATCCTTGGCTGGCAGCTCGCGGACAATACAAAGGCGTCGATACTGGCCCCAGACGGCCGGTACAGTCGGCTACAGGTCCGGAAGGAAAGCAAACTCCGGAGCAGCCAGGCTGAATTCATGGCGGAGGCGCTCGGTAATCTGAAGCCCGCAAAGAAGAAAAAAATCGTCCGCAAACGGGTTCGGAACCTTCAACTTGAGCCGAAGCCGAAGGCCAGCGAATGAGGCGATTCCGTTGCACAAATACAGAAACCGCTAAAGTCGAGTTGACGTTAAGCGACTGCTCCTTGCCAAGGTGAGCCCGCTCGTTAGAGTCCAAACGCCTTCCACATCGACTCATGCTCAAGTCCCGCCTATCTGCTTTCTGTCTCGCGTTGGCTGCCGTGGCAGCGACTGTACTGACTCCGCGGCATTCCTGGGCACAGATCCCGGTCGCCGCCTACGCCGTCGCGGATAACACCACCGGATATATCCTCGATGCTTCAAATGCGGATAAGAAGCTCCAGGTAGGGAGCCTCACGAAGGTGGCCACGGCGATGGTGGTCCTGGACTGGGCAGACGCCAATGGAATCGACCTGAGCCAGATGGCAACTGTGCCAGCTTCCGCTGTCCCACTGGCGACCACTCAGGGAGTCGGCTTTCAGCCAGGCGATAAATGCAGCCTGCGCGATCTTCTCTATGCGGCGCTGATGCAATCCGACAACCAGGCGGCGGAAACGCTGGCGGATCATGTAGGCCGCGCTCTCGGCGCTCCCGCACCTGTTGCAAAGGGCCGGGGCAAAGATAAGGATCTTTCTCCGGTGACGTTCTTCGTCGCGCAGATGAATGCGCTCGCCCGCAAGATCGGGATGACGGACACACGGTTCACCAATGCGCACGGTCTGGATAATCTCGAAAAGATACTCCCCTACTCGACCGCAGGTGACATGGCGAAGCTCGCAGCGTATGCGATGAACCGGCCCGCCTTCCGCTTCTACGTTTCTCAACCGGAGCGCAAGATCACAATCAATACCACCAGTGGAGAGCCGGCCAGCTATCTGCTCCGGAATACCAATGAACTGGTCGGCACGGATAACATCGATGGCGTGAAAACCGGAATGACCCGCAGAGCCGGCCAGTGCGTGATCATTTCCGCAGCCAAGGCTCCGGAGAGCCGCCAGGAAGGGGACAAGGTCTTCATCACTCCGCGCCGTATCAATGTCGTGGTGCTCGGCTCGGCCGATCGCTTTACGGTTGCTCGTCAGCTCATGGCGAAAGGCTGGAAGCTATATGATGACTGGGCAGCGGCAGGACGCCCGATGCCGGAAGTGAAATCGGCGAAACGCTGATCTCGAAGGCCATCCGCAAATGACCCGGAGCCGCGAAGTCTCTGCAACATGAGCAAACGGATCGGCATTCTAACCAGCGGGGGTGATTGCCCCGGACTCAACGCTGTCATCCGCGGCGTAGTCCGGGCTGCCGCCAATCGTAACTGGGAAATCATCGGTTTTCATGATGGTTACGAGGGAATGCTCTCGCCTGCCCGCTATGAGGTGCTGACGCCACGGCGCACGTCCGGGATCATGCATCTGGGCGGCACGATCCTCGGCACCACCAACAAGGGGCACTTCGTGGCCAAGGTGGGCGAAGGAAATCGAGTCACAGTCCAGAAGGAGTCACTCGAAAATGCCCGCAAGACTCTAGCCGAACTGGGGGTGGAGGTCCTGATCGTGGTCGGTGGCGATGGTTCGCTGACCACTGCACAACAGCTGTTCGAGGCCGGGATCAATGTCATCGGCGTGCCAAAGACAATCGACAACGATCTCGAGGCGACTGCGATGACCTTTGGCTTCGACTCGGCGGTCGCATGCGTTGCGGATGCGCTCGACCGCCTGCATACCACGGCCACCAGCCACAAACGAGTGATGGTGCTGGAGGTGATGGGGCGTCATGCGGGCTGGATCGCTCTCTATGGAGGTCTGGCGGGAGGTGGCGACATCATTCTCATCCCCGAAATCCCGTTCGATTACGAAAAAGTGGCCGAGGCGGTCCGCCGCCGCGAAGAGGAAGGCTGCCTGAGCACGATGGTCGTCGTCGCGGAAGGTGCCAAATCGATCAATGGCAGCCAGCGAGTACGTGCCCTTCAAACAGGAGAATACAAGCTGGGAGGAATCGGCGAACAGGTCGCTGCGGAAATCGCTGCCCGCACGGGCAAAGATACCCGCACCTGTGTACTGGGCCATCTCCAACGTGGCGGAGCCCCCACGATGCTCGACCGCCTCCTGGGAACTCGTTTCGGTGTGAAAGCCGTGGAACTGATCGCCGAGGGAAAGTTTGGCCATATGGTGAGCTATCAGGATTACCACGTGGATTCGGTTCCGATTACCCAAGCCGTTCACCGTCTGAGACTGGTCCAACCTACCAGCCAGCTCGTGGAAACCGGGCGCGCCGTGGGGGTTTCTTTCGGAGATTGAGACCACCGGCAACTGTTTCGGGGCTTTTTGGCGGATCTTGTATAGGGGCAATTCAATTTTTACCGCGACCGCGCGGCGGAAGCCTCCTATGCTCCGCATCCCACTTGCATGAACACGGACGAACTGATCTCGCTGCTCCGGCACAATGCCCGCACCTCCAATGAGGATCTGGCAAAGGAACTCAACACCTCTGAACGGGAAGTCGCGGCAGCTGTCAGGGAACTCGAAGACAACGGCGTAGTCCTCGGTTACCAGGCGATCGTCAATTCCCAGATTCTCACGAAGAACTGCGTTCAGGCTGTGGTGGAAGTGCGGCTCACGCCGGAGCGCGGTGGCGGTTTTGACCGGCTCGCTTCGCGGATCGCCAAGTTTGACGAAGTGGTGAGCTGCTATCTGATGTCCGGTGCTTACGACCTGCTCGTCGTGGTCCAGGGAGACACGCTCCAGGAGATCGCCACCTTCATCTCCGAGAAGCTCAGCACGATCAAGGGAGTCATCTCGACCGCGACTCACTTCCGGCTGAAGGCATATAAGGAGAATGGTGTGGGCCTGATTCGCGAGTCACGCTCGCAACGCCTCGCCGTGGCACCCTGATCTCCTTTCTGAAGCAATCTCTGGCTCGTTGATTTCGATGGAACGCGTGTCCCCTTCGTCAGCTGTGCAGTTCTGCTGGACCGCTCATGCCCGAGCCCGCAGGGGGCAGTGATCACACCCTCTCCCGCCCGTTCCTTCGAAACTTTCAACAGCTATTTCTCAGATTTTCATGACTCTCAAAAAACACATCGCGAACCATGTTCGCGATATTCCCAAGAGCGGCATCCGCGAATTCTTTGACATCGTCGCTCAGGAAAAAGACGTAATTTCGCTCGGCGTCGGCGAGCCGGATTTCGATACGCCGTGGCATATCCGCGAGGCGGCAATCTATTCCCTTGAGCAGGGCCGCACTCATTATACGTCGAACCTCGGCCTGCCTGAGCTTCGCTCCGCAATCTGCCGGTATGTGCAGAAGCATTTCCGTGTCGCTTACGATCCCCGCACCGAAGTGATCATCACGGTGGGCGTCAGCGAAGCGATCGACCTCGCGCTGCGCGCGATCCTCAATCCCGGTGACGAGGTGCTGTATCACGAGCCCTGCTACGTGAGTTACGCTCCGAGCGTAGTGATGGCACACGGCAAAGCCGTCGCGGTGCCGACCCGTGCGGAAGAGAACTTCCGCCTCACTGCCGAGGCGCTGAAGGAGAAGATCACGGACCGTTCCAAGGTCCTGATGCTGAATTTCCCGTGTAATCCCACGGGCGCGACGCAGACCCGCTCCGAGCTGGAAAAGATTGCGCGTCTTTGCATCGACCACGACCTGATCGTCCTCACGGACGAGATTTACAGCGAGCTGACGTACGATGGCGCCGAGCACGTCTCGATTGCCTCGCTGCCGGGAATGCGTGAGCGCACTGTGTTCCTGCACGGATTTTCGAAGGCGTTCGCAATGACCGGCTTCCGTATCGGCTACGCCTGCGCCCCTGCCCCGCTCACCGATGCGATGATGAAGATTCATCAATACGCGATCCTGTGTGCCAATACGATGGCGCAGGATGCTGCGATCGAGGCTTTGGAGAATGGCGCCAAGGACGTCGAGGCGATGCGCCGGGAGTACGAGCATCGCCGGAACTACATTGTCCGCGCGTTCAATGACCTTGGCCTGCAATGCTTCCAGCCAGTGGGCGCGTTCTACGTTTTCCCGAATATCACCTCCTCCGGGCTGAGCAGCCGTGAGTTTTCCCTCGGTTTGCTCGAAAAGAAGAAGGTCGCATGTGTGCCGGGCACTGCCTTTGGCCCGAGCGGTGAAGGGTTCCTGCGCTGCTGCTACGCTACCAGCCTGGATCAGATCAAAGACGCGATGATCCGCATCGGTGAATTCCTCACGGAGGTGAAGAAGTGAGCACAACGATTACAAAGGCAGTCCTCCTCGCCGCTGGCCGAGGCACCCGGATGCGCGAGCTGACGGAAGATTTGCCGAAGCCGATGATTCCCGTCCGCGGAAAGCCGATCCTTCAGCACATCGTGGAGGGGCTGAAAGAAGCTGGCGTGACCCATTTCCAGATTATTGTCGGTTACCGGGCCGATGTGGTGCAGGATTTTTTTGGAGATGGTTCCCGATTCGGAATCACCGTCGAGTATGCGACACAAGTTGTGCAGGACGGCACGGGACGCGTGGTAGAATTGGCGCGGGATTTCGCAGGGAAGGACCCGTTTATCCTTTCCTACGGAGATATCCTGATCGCGCCGGAGAATTACCGCCGTCTTGTCGCTCTTGGAGATGATGAAGCGCTCGTGAGCGTGAAACACAACCCCGGCGAGGTCGCCAAGGGCGGCGCTGTGTTCATGGACGACCAATGGCGAATGACCGATCTGCGGGAAAAACCGCAGCCGGGCGAACCGACCAGCCCCTGGTACAACGCCGGCGTGTATGCCTTCCGACCGAGCATCTTCGAGTACACCGCCAAGCTGGAGAAATCTCCACGCGGTGAATACGAATTGACTGACGCAATCCGCAACCAGGCCATCAACTCGGGTCGGGTGCGCGTAGTCGAACTGGCCGGTGATTGGGCTGATGTCCGGGATCCGGAAGTGCTCGCCGAATTGAATCGCGAATAGTTCTTCTCTAGGTCAGCCGCGGGGACTCTCCTCGATAGGGAGCCCGCGGCTGACCTTTTTTACGTCCTATGCCCAAAGTCGCTGTCATCATTCCCGCGCGCGTCGGT
>CBINJX010000227.1:0-7381 GCA_966251085.1 uncultured Verrucomicrobiales bacterium | reverse complement strand
CACCGAGCTGAAGACGGAGATGGAGGAGGTCAATGCCAAGCATCAGGAGCGGAAGACGACGCGGGACGACATCGCGTACCTGGAGGATCTACTCTCATGCGCGAAGAAGAAACTCGCGTGGGAGAAGCTGCTGGAGAGTTTGCAGAAGCGGACCCCGATGGTGCTCCAGAAGGTTTCCCAAGTGGTGAACGACCCTCAGAACCCACCCGCCGAGCAGGTTCGGGCCAGTATTCTCCAATCTTTGCAAGGCATACAGACAGCCATGGAGAGGCTCGAGCAGGCGAAGGTGAGCTGAGGGCGGCGGTGGAGGGCAGGCGGGAGGAGGGCATGGCCAGCTAAGTTTGTGGGAACGTGTGATACGGGAAAGGTGTGAACCTCGATGGGCCACATAGGTCCCAAGCCTTTCCCCTCCCCAAGATTACTCCAAACGGGTTATCCGCCGGATCATCCGCTTTGTGCAAAAGCTATCGTCCTTCCCATGCTCCCTCTTCCCCTCAAGCTGCTCGGTCTCTCACCCGCCGTAGCACTCACCTGCCTTCCTTTTCGAGCGACAGGAGAGCAGCATGATGTACGCAGCACGTTCGCGGAGGCGCCGCAGCAAACCTCGCCCGCCTCGGCGAAGACTCTCACCCTTGATGTAGCCGCCGATGGCAGCGCGAAGTTCCGGCGGGTTCAGGACGCCGTGAACGCCGTTCCAAAACGCTCCCCGGGAGCATCCGCGACACGCTATGTCATCCGGATCAGGCACGGGATCTATCGGGAGAAGCTCGTCATACCTCGCGATATCGCCCCCATCACCCTCGCAGGTGATTCCGCTGCGACTACCGTGCTCACATTTGCCGAATGCGCGGACACCCCCAAGCCGGATGGAGGAAAGATCGGCACCTTTGCGAGCGCCAGCACCACTGTGCTAGGCAACGACTTCGTGGCGGAGCAGATCACCTTTCAGAATTCCCATGGTGCAGGCAGCCAGGCGGTAGCCATTCATGTCGCCGGGGATCGCGCTGTCTTCCGTAATTGCCGGTTTCTTGGCTGGCAGGACACGATGCTTCTCCGCGAGGGACGTCATTATTTCGAGAAGTGTTTCATCGAGGGGCACGTCGATTTCATCTTCGGTGGTGCGACTGCTTTCTTCGACCGCTGCCAGATTCATTGTCTCGGTAAAGGGTTCATCACCGCGGCATCGACACCGGAGCAGCAGCGGCACGGTTTTGTCTTCTCCAAATGCCGAGTCAGCGCAGAAGAGAATAGCGCCATCTATCTCGGACGTCCGTGGCGTCCTCACGCGAGCGTCGTGTTCCTCGACACTCACCTGCCCGAGAAGATCCGGCAGGAAGGCTGGCACAACTGGGATGATCCTACACGTGAGCAGACTGCACGTTTCGCCGAATACGGAAACCGCGGCGCGGGAGGGGATGTAGAGCGGCGCGTGCCGTGGTCACGACAACTTAGCGAGATCGAGGCAAAGGAACTGACGTTGTCAGCCGTTCTCGGAGGAGACGACCAGTGGGTTCCACGTTCCGTACCCTCTCCTGCCCGCGACATTCTCAGCGCGACCGGGCCTCTCTCGGAGCAACGCATTAACGCGCTACCGGAAGTGGAACGGCAGCCGTGGCTGACCTATTGGCAGCGCTCGACGGAATGCCTCGCGGCAGACAAAGCCGTGCTCGCAGCCGAACTGCAGTCGGCAACTCTTACTGAGGCACTACCTCCCCCAAAAGGCGAAGACTTCAAACTCCCGGCACGCAGCGACGAATGGTTTGCCTCGGAAGAAGCTCAAGAACTTGCCCGCATCGCACTCTCTTTCCAGACACCGAGCGGCGGTTGGTCCAAGGCGGTTGCCTACAACAAAGGACCACGGCAGCCCGGGATGCACTGGTCCTCACAGGCATCGTCAGCTTCCTGGCATTATGTCGGCACCTTCGACAACCGCTCCACCACCGAGCAGATGCGGCTGCTGGCGAAGGTGTATCAGGCCACCGGCAAGAACGAGTTCCGCGACGGCTTCCTCAAGGCGCTCGATCATCTCCTCGCCGCGCAGTTCCCCAATGGTGGCTGGCCGCAGGTTTATCCACTCGAAGGCGGTTACCACGATGCAATCACGTTCAATGACGAAACGATGATTCGCATCATGGAACTGCTACAGGAAATTCTGAAGCCCGGACCGGAGTTCGCGTTTGTGGAATCACGTGAACGGGTAAAAGAGGCGTTTGAGAAGGGCATCACGTGCCTCCTGAAAACGCAACTCCTGCAGGACGGCCGCCGCACGGCCTGGTGTGCCCAGCACGATCCGCTCACCCTCGCGCCCGTTCCCGCCCGGCTGAAAGAGCCTGCATCCCTCAGTGGGAGCGAAAGTGTGGGCATCGTACGTTTTCTCATGCGCCTTCCGGAGCCGTCGGGAGAGGTCGTGCACGCTGTGGAGGATGCGCTCGTGTGGTTCGACAAAGTAAAGCTCACCGGACTGAAACCTGTGAAGCGTGAGGGACGGAGTTTCTGGGAGCATGATCCCGCGGCAACGCAGCCCGTCTGGGCGCGGTTCTACGATCTAGTCACCAATCAGCCGATCTTTGCCGGCGCGCAGGATGGCATCATCTACGACTCCTTCGAAGCGATGTGGCGGAACAATCGCTTTGGGTACGACTTCTACACCGATCGGCCGCAGAGCCTTGCAAAGGAGGAAAGCAAGTGGAGGAAGGGAATGACGAAATCCGAATGACGAAGGACGAAGGAATACGCGAAGCCAGAGGCTCGAATCTCCTGAATGTGTAGCGTGGCCTTCACTGATTACTGATCACTGACTTACTGATTACTCCTGCATGCTCCCCTTTCCCCGGCTCTTCTCCTTCCTGGCACTCCTCTCTCTGCTACCGGGCATCCCGCTCTTCGGCGCCGAGTTCTACGTGGCGCCGAACGGCAACGATGCCAATGAAGGAACGCTCGCCGCTCCCTTCGCCAGCGTGCAGCGTGTGCAGGAGGCAGTGAGCCCGGGAGATACGGTGTGGATCCGCGGCGGGACCTATAGGATCAAGGAAGAGCAAATCGTGCAGCGGCGGCGCGGCCGGGCTCACGTGACGCTGCTCGACAAAAGCGGGAGTCCTGGAAAGCCGATCCGTTACTGGGCATACAAAGATGAAGAGCCGGTGTTCGACTTTTCAGAGGTGAAACCGCCACGGCTCCGCGTCACGGCTTTCCGGATCGATGGTTCATGGCTCCACCTGAAAGGCCTGACCGTAGTCGGCGTGCAGGTCACGATCACCAGGCACACGCAGTCGATCTGCTTCGACAATGCCGGGAGCCATAACATCTACGAACGGCTCACGATGCGCGACGGGCAGGCGATCGGCTTCTGGCTCGGGAGCGGTTCAAACAACCTCGTGCTGAATTGTGACGCCTACAGGAATCACGACTACACCTCGCAGGACAAACGCGGCGGCAACGTGGACGGGTTCGGATTCCATGCTCCCAAGGGAAGCGTGAACAATGTATTCCGCGGCTGTCGCGCGTGGTTCAACAGCGACGACGGCTTCGATTTCATCACCACCGCCGAGCCGGTGACGGTCGAGAATTGTTGGGCATTCTACAACGGGTTCAGTCCCGAGTTTCGCAGCCTCGCCGATGGCACCGGGTTCAAAGCGGGTGGTTATGCACGCCTGCCCGGCTCTGAAATCCCGAGGCCCGTCCCGCGTCACATCGTGCGCCAATGTCTGGCCGTGAGGAACAAAGCGAACGGATTCTATGCAAACCATCAGCCGGGTGGCATCGACTGGCTGAACAACAGCGCCTACCGCAACGGGATCAACTTCAACATGCTAGGGAGGAACCTCGACGACGTGGAGGATGTCCCCGGCTACGGGCACATGATGAGGAACAACCTCGGCTACAAAGGCCGGAGGGAGGTCGTTCATCTCAATGAAGCCGCATCCGATGTGAGCGGGAATTATTTCAATCTGCCGGTGCAGATCGATGACAGCGACTTCGCCGGTTTGGACGAAGCCGACCTGGTGAAACCCAGGAAACCGAATGGCGATCTGCCGGATGTACCATTCATGAGGCTGGTGCGCGGCAGTGACCTGCTCGACCGCGGGACGGATGTGGGGCTGCCATTCTCAGGCAAAGCGCCGGATCTGGGGGCGTTTGAATTCAAAGAGACTCAGTCTGCGGCTGGAAAGTGAAAGGAAGCGAAGGGAGCGCTGGTGAGACTTGAACCTCCGGCTGAGCCGCTGCCCCGAGATTGACATGTGACATTTTGATGATGCTTTAGCGCTCTCCCTCCAGAGCGCCTCCAAGCAGCAGCTCAGGTCCGGAATATTGTTATCCACCACCCTTCTCTATGAAGAAGCCTGAGCAGCAGAAGCCAAGGCCATCGGATACACCTGCGGACTTGTCCGCCCGCTGTCTCCGGGAACTCACCGATGAGTTGCCCCGGCTGTTGGCCTGTCGCGATCGGAATGAGCTGTCCACCATCTCCGGGCAGATCCTCAGCCGGTACATCGACATGAGCAATTCAACGCTCGCGGGCTTGGAGCCGGCAGGAGGAAAGGCGTACATGATCCATTCCGACCCGGAGGTCGGGGCGCAGGTGATGCGCCATCTTCCGGCTCTCTTTGCCTTTCAGGAGGAGAACGCTTACTTCCAGGGGAAGCTCGACAAATCACTGAAGCAGCTCTGCCAGACCAGTGATTGGATCGATGACAAAACGCTGAAGAACACGGCGCTGTTCAATGAGTTCCTCGGCCCGATCGGAGCCGAGCGTCAGCTGGTGCTGCTGATCGAAAGCCGTCCGGATGGCACCCGGGTCTCTTTCGGAATCCAACGGGAAGGCTCGGATTTCACACTCCAGGAGCGCGCAGTGTTTGAATTTCTGCGGCCATTCATCCTCGCCGCATACGAACGAATCGTCGCCTTGGAACGCACCACGGCGGCTTTGGGAGGGCTCACCGATGCGATGTTCCGCGGCGCTCCGGGATTGATCGAGATGAATGCCGCAATGCACATTCTCCGCACAAACGAAACCGCGGAGCGCCTGTTGCAACAGCTGGGCTGGAGGAAACCCCAGAAGTGGCGTTTGCCGCCCGTGCTCTTGAGCCAGACACTCGCCGCTCAGGCCCGCACACTCGACCAGGGTTATTCCGGGAGCTGGCAGGTTACTATCGGACATGAGGTGGTTTCCGCCGAGATGACATGGAACCCGCAGAAAGGGACATTTCTCCTGCTGCTCGAAGGAGCGCTGCCAAGGCCCGCCGCGGACTTCAAGTCACTCGGCCTCACGCCGCGTCAGTCCGAGATCCTTTCCTGGATCGCGCAGGGAAAGAGTAATGGCGACATCGCCACAATCCTCGGCCTGAGCGCGTCCACCGTCGCCCGGCACGTCGAGCAGATCTTCATCCGGCTCGGCGTGGAAACGCGCACCGCGGCCGCAGCCCAGGCGTGGGCGATGGGAATGGCGAAATCCGAATGACGAGTAGTTCTCTGTGCACAGGGGAAGGCCGTTTCCCTCTTTTCAAAGAAGGGGCATGTGGCAGGACCGATCTTCCAAAAGCGCTGTTCGGGTTCATCCCCCCACGGCTACATTCGAAGATTCATCACCAAGGCGCCGGTCCCAAGCCAGATAGCTTTGTACATAGTCGCGCACGGCTTCATCCAGCGGAGTAACAGGTTGCGTATATCCGGTAGCGCGCAGCTTCCCGATATCTGCACGGGTAAAATATTGGTATTTCCCGCGTAGCGCGTCCGGCATCTCAATAAAATCGATTCGAGGCTCCTTATCGAGGGCCGCAAAAATGGCGTAGGCGAGGTCGAGCCAGGTGTTGGCCTCGCCCGAGCCGAGATTAAAGAGACCGCCCGCGCTCGTGGTTTCAGCAAGATGGAGCGTCATTTCCGCTGCGTCTTTCACATAAAGAAAATCGCGCTTTTGTCCGCCGTCGGGAAAGTCCGGCCGGTAGCTTTTGAAAAGCTGAATTGTGCCGGTGGCACAGACTTGTCCGTAGGCTTTGTGCACGACGCTCCGCATGTCGCCCTTATGATCTTCGTTTGGCCCGAAGACGTTGAAGTATTTCAGTCCCACGATGCGGTCGAGGAAGCCGGCGCGCTGTGCGTGCAGGTCGAAGAGATGCTTTGAGTAACCGTAAGCATTCAGCGGGCGGAGAGGCTCGAGTGGCGCGGTGTCACTCATGCCGTGCGTCCCGTCGCCATAGGTCGCGGCGCTGGAGGCATAGACAAAGCGGACTTCCTTCGCGAGCGCCCACTCCGCGAGATCACGTGTGAATTCGTAGTTGTTGCGGATGAGATAGGAAGAATCCCGCTCCGTGGTCGCCGAACACGCTCCCATGTGCAGGATGCAGTCAAACTTCCCGAGTGCGCCGCTCTGGAGCCGTGGACGCAAGTCTCCGGCTTCCAGGTAATCAGCAAAACGCAGAGGCGTAAGATTGCGCCATTTTTCGGAAGTACCGAGCACGTCACAGACGACGATCTTTTCGCAGCCGCGCTGATTCAGAGCCCAGATGAGTGCGCTGCCGATGAGTCCAGCGCCGCCGGTGACAAGGACGCGCGCGTCAGACAAATTCTTCATGTGAGATACGAATTCGATTACCAGCCCAGGACGCAGGCGAAGATGAGCGGGGCAACGATGCTGGCGTCGCTCTCGATGACAAATTTCGGCGTCTCCATCCCGAGTTTCCCCCAGGTGATCTTTTCATTTGGCACCGCGCCGGAGTAGCTCCCGTAGCTCGTGGTCGAGTCACTGATCTGGCAGAAATACCCCCACAGCGGCACCCCCGTGCGCTGCAGATCCTGATGGAGCATCGGCACGACACAGATCGGGAAATCGCCTGCGATACCGCCGCCGATCTGGAAAAAGCCGATGCTTCCGCTCCCGTTCGTCAGTGGACGAGCGGTGCTGGAATACCACTCGGCGAGTGTTGTCATGTATTCGATACCGGTGCGGACGGTGTGAACGTTCTTCACGTCACCACGCAACACGGCCGCAGCGTACATGTTGCCGAGTGTGGAATCCTCCCAGCCGGGGACAAAGATCGGCAGGTTGCGCTCCGCGGCGGCGATCAGCCATGAATCCCGCGGATCGATCTGGTAGCTCTCTTGCAGTGCGCCGCTCTGGATCAGCCGATAGCAGAACTCGTGAGGAAAAAGCCGCTCACCCCGCGCATCACAATCCATCCACTCCTTGAGAATCGCCTTCTCGATGCGCCGCATCGCCTCATGCTCGGGAATGCAGGTGTCGGTCACACGATTGAGGTGGCGATCGAGGAGCGCCTGCTCATCGGCGGAGGTAAGTTCCCGGTAGTTTGGAATGCGCTCGTAATGATCGTGCGCGACTAGGTTGAAGATGTCTTCCTCGAGGTTCGCGCCGGTGCAGCTGATGGCG
>CBINJX010000226.1:0-7403 GCA_966251085.1 uncultured Verrucomicrobiales bacterium | reverse complement strand
GACACCCTCCGGCCCATTGCGAAAGGTGCGCCCCTTTTTACAGTCGTTGTATTATGGCCACCAAACGCATTCTCTCAGGCATCAAACCGACGGGCCGTCCGCATATCGGGAACTACTTTGGCATGATGCGGCCTGCCATCGACTGGCAGGAGCGGGGGGAGGCTTATTATTTCATCGCGGACTATCATGCGCTGACGACGGTGCATGATCCCAAGTCACTCCGAGAATACTCGCGGGGTGTGGCGCTCGATTTCCTCGCGTGCGGTCTCGACCCGGCAAAGGCGGTGCTTTTCCGGCAGAGTGATGTGCCTCAGGTGGCGGAGCTTTCGTGGATTCTGAGCTGCATGACTCCGATGCCGATGCTGGAGAATTGCCACGCTTACAAAGATCACCTCGCAAAGGAGAAGGTGCCGTCTCACGGACTGTTCGCGTATCCGGTCCTGATGGCTGCGGATATCCTCATCTACGACAGCGATGTAGTGCCAGTTGGGAAGGATCAGAAGCAGCACGTCGAAGTGACGCGCGATCTTGCGGAGAAGATGAACCGCACCTATGGCCAGATCCTCAAAGTGCCGGAAGCGAGCATCCTTCCAAACGTCGCGACGGTACTCGGTCTCGACGGCCAGAAGATGAGCAAGAGCTACAACAACACGATCGGGCTCTTCGAAGAGGAAAAGGCGCTGAAAAAGAAGATCATGGGAATTGTGACGGATTCCACTCCGGTGGAAGAGCCAAAAGATCCGGCGAACTCGACGATCGTGGCACTGTACCGCCTGTTTGCTTCGGAGGCCGATGTGGCGCAGATGGAAGCCGACTTCCGTGCCGGTGGCATTGGATATGGAGAGTTCAAGAAGCGCCTTTTTGCCGCTGGTTGGGAATATTTTGCCCCAATGCGAGCCCGGCGAGTGGAATTGGAGGCCAATCCGGGTTATGTTGACCAAGTGCTTCGTGAGGGAGCGGAGCGCGCAGGTGCTGTAGCGCGACAAACAATGGACCGCGTCCGTACCGCAGTCGGTTTACTATAAACGGAGCGTGAAGTTGTAGAATTTACAAAACTTTGAAGTTTGATGGTTGCGTGAGGTACCCGTTTCGGTAATGTTAAGTTTCTTAATGACCACGCCTCCCTCGTCGGCGTGCGTCTCCACCACGAGATAGGAAGAGTAAGTCAAATATGATGAATCCCAATCCAGGCGAGAGAATGAGTTCTGACCCAATTGCATCCGAGAAGATTGCAATCGAGCGGAAGATCTTTTTCCTCGACCTCAAGGAGAACCAGCGTGGCCGGTTCTTGAAGATCACTGAGGATGTGGGCGGACGGCGTGACACGATCATGCTTCCTGCTCCCGCTTTCCGGGACTTTCCGGAAGCTCTTCAGCGCTTGGTCGAATTCGAGTCCAAGCTCTAATCCTTAGAGCGTTCTTCAGTCGTCAGCACCCTGCTCCCGCCGGGTTGGGTTAGTTGACGAGGTCGGTCTTTCAGCCGCTTCTTCGATTTGAGGAAGCGGCTTTGTTGTGTCCGGATAATGCGATGCCGGACTGCTTGTCCTAGCGTCGAAATTCCTTCCCGGCTCCGTTCAGGGCTGGCTCAGGCTTGGCTTTGGCATCATCGATGCCGTGGAGTTCACCGAAAAGCAACCGTCCGGCATTCGTCTGCACGGTTCCGGAGATTACGACCGAGACAGTACGCCCCAGATAGGGGCGTGCGTGGTTGACGACGATCATGGTGCCGTCCTGGAGATAGCCAACGGCCTGATGCGATTCCCGGCCTTCTTTGGTAAGGGATAGCTCGAGCAGGTCTCCGGTGTTCAGGCACGGGCGGAGAGCCTGGCTCAACTCGTTGAGATTGAGCGCGGAAACACCCTGCAGCCGTGCGAGTGCGCACAGGTTGCTGTCGTTGGTCAGTAGGCGAGTGTCGAGCAGCTTCGCCAGTTGCACCAGCCGGGTGTCCGTGGGAGTGCTGTTGTCGCCTTCTTCTACCTCGGTTTCATGAATGGAAACCTGTAGTGCTGGGTTGCGTTGCATCTGCTGCAAGCGATCCAGCGCGAGTCTGCCGCGTTCCCGTTTTAGGGGATCTCCAGAATCGGCGAGGCGCTGTAGCTCTTCGAGCACGAAGCGCGGAATGACGAGGGAGTTCGGGAGGAAGCCTGTGCCACAAATCGCGGTGACTCGGCCATCGATGATGATGTTCGAATCCACGAGCACCGATTCATCCTGCTCGCGCGCTTCTTTGGAGCGCCGGAAGCGCACATACGGGATGATCAGCGCAAATTCGTCACGATTACTCCGGATGGCGAGCATCATGCCGAGGTAGGCGAAGGTGACGTAGATCAGCAGACTGCTGAGCCATTCCACATCCGCCGAGGCGTCCCGGAGAACGTTTGAAGCGAGGAGAAGCTTGGCAAACAACGTGCCGACAAGCAGGCCGAAAGTTGCCGAGGAGAAGATCCGGAGTGAAACCCCTTTCAGTAGCCGGTCGGCGAGGATGATCGTCAGGCCAAATGCCGCGCCTCCGGTCGCCCCCGCCAGCCATCCGAAGGGGAACGTATATCCCACCATCACGCCGATATACGTCGTGAGTACGACGAAGAGAGCGCGGAGTAGATTAACCGTCTGCGAGGGGGTCATGATAGTGGCCGCCGCACGGATGTGTCACCGAAGGTGCGGCTGCCAGTACTTTTCGTGCGCGATTTCAAAAACCGCAACTTTTCCCCTAAGAAAATTATCAACGACGCCGTGGAACTGGTGTCTCGCTGGGAAGCGGACGGTTCTTGTAGAATAAAACGCCGGAGCGGCGAAGATTTGCCACCAGCGCACGCAGGTCGTTCGCCAGCTTCTCGTCGTTGATCAACGCCCCGAGCGCGCCGTCGCCATTCGCTGCCCTCTTCACGAGCATCCCAGCCGAATCGACCGTCTTTGTCGCGGTATCCGCCATTTTCCTCAGATCCTTGATAGCGAGGCGGAGATCGCCAGCGGCGGCGTCGGCAGTTTGCATCGTGCCCTTTGCGGCATCCATCGTTCCTTTCGCGGAATCGAGAGTGCCTCCCAGCTTCTGCATCATGACATCCAGCTCTTCAGTCGTGGTCTTGAAGTTCTCCGTGGTAGCTTTGAGGTTGGCAAAGGTCGCCTCGAGGTTCTTCAGGTTGTTCTCATGCAGGACGCCCTCGTTGATCCGGGTGAGCATTTCGGAAAGCTTTTCGATTTCCGTGGTGAGCTGATCCATCACATTCCCCCCCTTGCTGGTCAGCTCACTCAGGCCGCCGCCAGGAGTTGTTCCTAGAATCGGGATTTCGCTATTCCGCTCGATCACCAGTTCGGGATCGAAATTTGGATGCGGCTGAACGTCCACATACCGGTCGCCGAGCAGGCCCGAGCTGCCGACAATGAAGTTGCTCTGCTTCGGGATCGTCACGTCAGAGCGGAGGTTCAATTTCACCGCCACGCGGAAGGAATTTCCGACAATCACCGGCGCTGCCGGCGACTCGGCTACTGTTCCGATCCGGGCGCCTGCGAGGAGCACATCCGAGCCTTTCACGATCCCGCTGGCGTTAGGGAATTCCACAATGATCTGGTAGGTGTCCTTGCCTCCCATGCTCACACGCCCGAAGAGCACCACCATGACAGCGATGAAAGCGAAGCCGATGAAGAGAAAGAGGCCGACGAAGATCTCGGTACCTTTGCGTTCCGTACTCATTTAGTCAGTGTCGCCAGAGCGCCCGAAGATGAAGTCCTGGAGCACGGGGTCCGTCGAGGCGCGCAGTTCGTCCACCGTGCCGTTGAAATAGATCCGCCCCTCATGCAGAAACGCAATGTGGTTGGCTGTATGAAAGGCAGTTTTCATATCGTGAGTGACGACCACCGATGTCACCTGAAGCCGCTTTTGCAAGCGACGAATCAGGTAGTTGATAGAATCAGTGGCGATCGGATCGAGCCCGGTGGTGGGTTCATCGTAGAGGATGCATTGAGGGCGGGAGACGATCGTTCGCGCGAGCCCGACGCGCTTGCGCATGCCGCCGCTGAGGTTTTCCGGCATCTTTTTCTGCTCACCCGCGAGGTCTACCATCTCCAGCGCTTCGGCCACGCGTTCCCGGATCTCTTTCAGATCCTTGATCCCCGCTTCGCGCAGCGGGAAAGCGATGTTCTCCTCCACGTTCATTGAATCGAAGAGCGCGCCGCTCTGGAACAGGATTCCCACCTTCTTCCGCAGCGCACCGAGCTTGCGCTCCGGCAGTTGCGAGATCTCTTCCCCATCCACGAACACCTCGCCGCTGGTCGGCTTGAAGAGCCCGATCAGATGCTTCAGCAGCACGCTCTTCCCACCGCCCGAGCGCCCCAGAATCACGCAGGTCTCGCCCCGCGCACTGTCGAGATCCAGCCCACGCAGGATCTGCTGCTGGCCGAGCTGTTTATATAGATTGCGGACTGAGATCATGGGGTGGTGGCGGAGTGCCGAGTGCCGAGTGAAAGTGAGAAGTGACGGGGGCGTGTGCCCGAGTCCACTTGGCACTTTCACTTGGCACCTGGCACTCCCTAGACTCCTCCGGGGAAGATAATGTTCAGTGCGAAGGAGAGGAAAAAGTTCACGATCAGGATCGCGAGCGAGCCGATGACCACTGCCTCCGTGGGGGCGCGCCCCACGCCCACTGCACCTTCCTTCGCGTTAAGTCCCTGATGGCAGGAGATAAACGCAATCAACAGCGCGAAGAAGAACCCCTTCGTCAGCGCCATCTTGATATCCCGGCCTGAGGTGAAGGTGAGCATGTTGTGGAGGTAATAAGGCGCGGAGATTCCCAGCAGCTGAGTCCCCACGAAATAGCCCGCCAGAATGCCGAGCCCCACGCATTCTGCTACCAGCAGAGGCATCGAGATCATCAGCGCCAAAGTCCGAGGAACCACCAGATAATCGATCGGATGAACCCCGAGCGCCCGCAGCGCATCGATCTGCTCCGTCACCTTCATCGTGCCGATCTCCGCAGCGATCGCCGCTCCCACCCGTCCGGCCACCATCAGGCCCGTCAGCACCGGCCCGAGCTCCCGGAACATCGAGACGGAAACCACCGCCCCCACGGCCGAACCCATGCCGAGCCGTTGAAACTGGAAATACGTCTGCGCCGCAAACACGGCGCCAGTGAAGCCGCCGGTCACGAGCACAACCAACTGCGAGCGAAAGCCGACTTCCACCACCTGGCGAAGAATCAGCTTCCACCGGAGCCGGCCGGTGACGGTGGCGTGTGCGGTCTCCGTGGCGAGACGCGTCACTTCGCCAAGATAGCCAAAGAAGCCCAGCGCAGTGCGCCCGAGTACTGTAATCACTGGTCGAAAAGTTTGTGGTTGAAGTTCAGAGCCGCTTCTCCGCGACTCAACGCACACCACCAGCGATGCCGGGAGAGGGGAGGGCACCGCAAGAGGACGCGCGAAAGAAGTAGCGCGCCACTGTTCACTGACAATGCTCAAGTCTCAAGGAGTTGAGAGTGCCAAGTGATGAGTGAAAGTGCCAAGTGGGCTGTCCTTCGGGAAAATCCCTTAACGGAACGCCGGCTTGTGGTTCTCAATCCTCGACTATCCACCGGTTCTGAGGAGCAACTAACGAGCGGGGCGCGTGAAAGCGCTAAGGACGTAATCAGTGAGCGCCATCTCCTCTGGAGACCACTTGGCCCTGTCACTCTCGTGGGAGCCGGATTCCAGCGGCTCCATACCCTTCAGAGAGGAAAGACCGCTCTCCGTTACGAGATCCGCAGCGGCTGCGTCTTGCTCTTTGGATTCAACTCCGCAGGCACTCCTCCGACAACACGAGGCTCGAGGCCCAGCTTGCGGAAGACCGAGCGGATCTCCTGAATCGTCATCATGGGCTCGTCAAAGACCAGGTAGACGAGATCATGGTTGCTATCGACCTTGTACCGCAGGCTCGGCACAGCCTCCAACTCATGGTCAAGTTCCAGGATCTTATCAAGATTCCTGATGCCAGCTGCGTAGATCTCAAGTTCGATCATAGCTTTACTTTGTAACGACTAAACGAAAGTAGTTCGAGCTTGCGCCGCCATGCAACCATTTTGTGAGTTGGGGTGTCTGCCCAGCTCCGGGTACCAAGGCGGCAGGGGAACGATCAACCCCGATTGTACCCGTGTGACTCCCCTGTTTTTGGCATTCTCTACGCATTTCTTGCGCTTCATTCCTCTTTCGCTCGACCCCGCCTAAGGTACACGGGGAGCTCGGGTTGACGACGACGCAGTACCGCGTTAAAGGCACCGCCGTTTTTCACCATGCCCAGATCAACCCGTATTCTTCCTCTTGTTGCATCCATTGCCGTGCTTGGTTTCGCGTCAGTGGCAGGTCAGGCAGCGGAGGCTTCCAAGCCAGACGCCTCCCAGCTCCGTGAACGCGCCAAGGCTCTCTTCGGGACGCTGCCCGACAAAATGCCCGGCGCCGAGAAAGACACGCCGGAGCTGGTCGCCCTCGGTCGCGATCTCTATTTCGACAAGCGTCTCTCGGTCAACGACAGCCAGTCCTGCAATACCTGCCACGCAGTCGATAACAACCGCGGCGGCGTGGACAATGAGCCGACCTCACCCGGCGCATTCGGTAAGCGTGGCGGACGCAACTCGCCCACGGTCCTGAATGCCGGCTTCCAGCTCGCCCAGTTCTGGGATGGCCGAGCAGCCGATCTCGCTGCACAGGCAAAAGGCCCGGTGCTCAACCCGATCGAGATGGGGATGCCCGATGACAAAGCCGTCATCGCCAAGCTCTCCACCGCTCCGGAATACAAGGCAGCCTTTGAGAAGGTCTTCGGTAGCAGCGGCGCGCTCAACTACGACAACGTCGCGAACGCAATCGCCGCATTCGAGCGCACCCTGATCACCCGCGACCGTTTCGACGATTTCCAGAAGGGCGACGACAAGGCGCTCACCGAGAAGGAACTCAAGGGGCTCGATACCTTTGTCTCCGTCGGCTGCATCGCCTGTCACAACGGACCTCTGCTCGGCGGCAACTCCTACCAGAAGCTCGGCCTCGTGCACCCATTCGAGGGTAAGGACCTCGGCCGCTTCGACGTGACCAAGGACGAGGCGGATAAGCACAAGTTCAAGGTTCCGATGCTTCGAAACATCGCGATCACCGGACCGTATTTCCACGACGGCCGCGCCACGACCCTCGCTGATGCCGTCCGCGAGATGGGCTGGCTGCAGCTCGGCAGGAAGCTCACCGACGAAGAAGTGGAATCCATCGTCGCCTTCCTGCACACGCTGACCGACAAGCCGCGCGCCGCGACGGTGACGGCGGCGAAGTAAGCGATCGCGAATCAGGTTTCTTCAAAACAGCCGGGGCATATTGCTCCGGCTGTTTTTGTTTTTGCACGTCGGAAAACGGGGCGCATATGGAGATGACATGAGTGTTGTCAGAGGCAGCGCGAGA
>CBINJX010000225.1:0-7440 GCA_966251085.1 uncultured Verrucomicrobiales bacterium | reverse complement strand
GATGAGTCGATCACAGAACGGAACGAGTCGATCCGGGATCGACTCATCTTTTGTCACCAAAGGGTGGTCTCTTATCGATTTACCAATGATTCCCGCGGGAAGCAGTCCTCAGGTAAGTTACTGATTGAATTGGTGTGCGCTGCAGCGGATTAACGCTTTCGGCTGTGGAACAGTCCATCCCGCGAAAGGGAGGCGCTATGCGGGGATGGACGACTTTTCCAAGAAACAACGCACGGGCGCACCGCAATACAGAGGTCCCACCTCTACTCTGCAAGTTTGCCCCTCCCGGCAACGCTCGCAATCAGTCGAGAATCAGGATATCCGTTCCTCATGTGGCCGCATCTTCTTACCGCTGCCTTCCTTTTCCTCCTGGGCCTCGCCGGAGCAGCTGATGCACAACAGCGCAGCCCACTGGCACCGGCTCCAAACTGGGCGGATCTTGAGCCTTTTCAGGAAACGATTACCCGTGAGGAATTCGTTCGCCTTCTCGACAACGTGTACCCACCGGGAGGGGCCGCTCAGAAGTATATCCAGGTCCATCCGGATTCAGCGACAATCAAGACATCGTTGAATCCGGAGCAACTATGGACCCTGCGCTTCGCTCCGAATACTTTGGCTGCAAAGCCGGTACCGCGCTCCTGGCGTCCGGCCATCACACTCCCCCCTGCGCCTGCGGAAAAACCGTTGGCTGGTGTGAAAATCGCCATCGATCCCGGCCATCTCGGCGGCGCATGGGCACGAATGGAGGAGCGTTTTTTTCAGATCGGCAACAGCCATCCTGTCATGGAAGGGGAAATGACCTTCCGAGTGGCCGAGTTGCTTGTACCACAGCTGGAAGCACTTGGCGCGGAAGTACAGCTCGTGCGCAGAGCCTTGAAACCAGTGACACCCGAGCGCCCGCAATCCCTCCGGGAGCCCGCATTGACGGAATTACAGAAACAGGGACAGACAAACCCGCGCGAGACTTACACGGACCCCAACGACCCAACTCGTGGGAGAACGGTCCAATGGCAGAGCGAGATCCTGTTTTACCGAATCAGCGAAATCCGCCGGCGCGCGGAACTCGTGAACCAGGACCTGCAACCGGATCTCACGCTCTGCCTGCATTTCAACGCCGAGGCTTGGGGCGATCCTCTCAAGCCTGAGTTTGTCCCAAGAAATCATTTTCACGTCCTTCTCAACGGCACCTATTCAGCCGGGGAATTGCGTAATGACGACGTCCGCTTCGAGATGCTGATCAAGCTGCTGAACCGCAGCTTTCCCGAGGAGTTTGCCGCATCCACCACAGTCGCGGAGACGTTCGGAAAGATCACGGAGCTTCCCGCATACACATACAACACCAGGAATGCGGTCCAGGTAGGCACCAGCAACTACGTGTGGGCCCGAAACCTCCTGGCAAACCGCCTTTACCGCACACCGGTGATCTTCATGGAACCATACGTGATGAACAGCCAGGAGGTCTGGGAACGGGTGCAGGCGGGAGATTACGAGGGCGAGCGAATGGTCGCCGGCAAGATGAGGAAAAGTATCTACCGGGAATATGCTGATGCACTAACCGAGGGGCTGCGGATTTATTACACTCACTCGCGGCCAAAGGGGTAGCGGAGCAGCATCCGGCAAAATACCCGGGCTCTTCGCAACGGATACGAATGAGCCCGGTGATGAGGCCCGGAAAGCGAGGTCCAGAACTCCGTACAAATGCTACTCCCGGGAAGGCAGCCCCACCCCGACAAAAGGAAAGCTGCCGCCCCGTTTTTGAAGCGACAGCCTTCCAAAGCAACAACACGAAGAGGAACTACGCAACCTCTTCTTCCGAACGGCGACGGCGAAGGTGTCGGACGCCTACGACTGCACCAAGCACCAATCCTAGAGGAAGAATACTGGCGATCTCAGGAATCGGAACCACGCCATACCCAATCGCGGTCTCTTCAAATCCTCCCTGAGTCTCCCAATCCAGATCCGCCGAAACGTGTCCGCCCCAGAACTGGTACATGTACACGTAGTCGGTCGGCGACGCCCCGATGAAGGCCGAGGTCGGGATGAAGAACGCGATGTCGCCCTGCCCGCTGCCGCTGTTCTGGTCGTCGTAAAGGATGTAGCTATCGCTCGGCAGATCGATGTCGAACCGCTTCGTGCCAAGGCTCTCGACATTCCGGGTGGTCTGTCCTGCTTTGGTGGAAGTGAAAATCTTGAGTGAGTCGAGGGAGATCAGCGACTTGTCACCGGCATTGGGTTCGTTGACGTCGATCAGGAACGAATAGTAGTCCGCCCCGTCGATTGTCACCTTGGCCATGTCCTGCACGCGAATCTCATGATTCCACTGCGGTTCGCGCTTGGTGTCGAAGACACCTTTCTTTGCCGAGGTATTGTACCCCTGTTCAGTGCCATTGGCCTGAAGAGTGAGGAACGGCTCGAAAACACCAGTCCCCGTCGGACGTGTGAAGTCCGTGGTGAAAATCGCAGTGCCGTAAGTTGTGGAGATGGATACAGCCGACTGGGTCGTGAGATCGACAACAGCACCCTGTGCCGCCGATAGGCCGACTGAGATGAGACCAATGCAGAGCAGAGCGAGCTTTTTCATAACACCTGCTAATTCGTTTACCGAACGGAGGCGATCGTTTCTAAAATTTATAAACCGGTCAACGATCGAATTATCATTTTCACAACAAGCATCACACATGCCATTCATTCCATAACCAACAAACCTCCACGAAAACCGCGTACAAGCTCCGCTACAGGCGTGAAAACCTCGCATCCGTGAGAGGCAAATCACGGTGCCACCGCACCTGCTGCCGCATCGATCAATGCACGTTCCTCCGGCAGCAGGGGGGCCGTCTGCGCAATCTGAAGGTACTCCCGAGCCTCACCTCCGGCTCCGGTTGCAGCCAGGAGCACGCCATAACTAGCCGCGATCGAGGGCTCCCGCAGCTGCTCGGGCTTGAACTTCTTCAACACGGCAATTCCCTCGGCTGATTTCCCGCCCAAATGAAGTCCGAGCGCATACGTGGATGCAAAATACGGATTCTCCGGCAACTTTTCGTGGAGCTGCCGGGCCGTATTCGTCGCTCGCTCCTGATCGCGCCCAAGGAGAAGCGAGAGTGCGGCGACATTGTTTTTCGCAGAGTCATTCCCGGCGTCTGCCTCCAAGGCCTTTTGCGCCACGCGGAGCATCCCTGCCGTATCACCATCCGCCAGATAGGACCGATGAAGCATCTGAAGAGCCCACTGGGGAGCGGGGGTATTGGCTGCGGCCCATAGCACTTCTCGAAGTTCCGGCGTCCATCCCCAGCGCGATGCAATCCATGCGAGCTGACTCAGCGGATGACGCTTGCGCGCAGCGCTGATCGCCGATGTCCAGCGGGAGCGAGCCCCACTCGGATCCCCCTCCTCCCGGAGAGCGCGCGCCATGTATGCAAGGCGAAGGTAATCCAATGTGTCCCAACTCCCCTCCGCTGTGTGAGCTTTCAAATCAGGCCATTGCTTCAGCGCGATCAGAGTCTCCGCGTGAGCGGATCGCACACGGGGATGCGCGGCTGCTTCCGATGGCAATGCACCGAGCAATGTGAGCGACTCGGCGGCGCCGACATTATCCTTGGTCCAAGTTATCAACGCTGCCGCATCTTCTCCCGTTGCCTGAGCTGCACGCTTCCGCAGATCCTCAGCAAAGCTTTGCCATTCAGGACGCTGCAGCTGATGGAGTAGTTCCAGGTGCTTCAGGCGATCGGAAAACTCAGTTTCGGGAAGCTGCAGCAACTCCACACTTATATTGAGCGCCTCTTCTGCCTTTCGTTCACTCCGCATCTGCGTGATTCGGGCACGTCTGGCAAACAATCCGACCCGACCTTCACCGCCGAGTTGCTTCAGGGTTTCGATGCCAACCTGTCGCGTGGCAGGGTCCGCCGACTGAATCTGGAAGGTGGCAAGATTGTACCGGTAAACGTCATTATCCGGAGCGAGGCGGACTGCTTCGGTGAAATGCTTCTCCGCATCTTTGAGCTGCCCGGCGCTAATGGCTGCCGCCCCGGCAGCGGCATGAAAGCGCGCGCTGTTGCGGTCCTTCTCCGGGACCGCTGCAAGTGCTTGCTGGGCAGAGACCGTTCGCCCGGCCCGCAGCGCAGCTTCCGCCCAAGCCATTGCCGCATCGCCGGAATCCTTGTTCAGCTCGGCGACACGCTGACGCCAGTCGACAGTGTCAGGCACCTGCAGCTTTTCCGTGATTTCCGCCATGAGCTGCGATGCGCTTGCGTTGAAAGGATTGATCTGCAATGCGCGGCGGGCAGTGAGGACTGCTTCTTCGTTTTTGCCCTGTTCGAAATAGACTCGCGCCTGTTTCGTGAGCCGTGCCGGTTCCCAACGCCGGTATGCAGCGGCTCCGGCAAATCCAATGAGTACCAGCGCAACAAGTGCGATACCGCACTTGAGCCAGAAACGATTTCGGGGAAGCTCTTCGGGCAAATCCTGAGCCATGACGCGATCACTGAGCACAATTTCGGCCCTCCGTCACCGCCTTTCCATCGCGTGAACGGTGTCCGCCCCCAATCTCAGCTTCATCAGTGGCTCATTCCGGGGCTGCTATTGATCGCCTTGTGGGGATTGCTCTGCTGGTCGTTATCGACGCACTGGTCGGTAAACCCACAGTATTCCTTCGGCTGGCTGGTCCCCCCTCTTGCTCTTTATCTCGGCGCTCGCCGATGGAGTACCCGGCCCAAGCCGGAAGTGCCGACGCACTGGGCGTGGCCTCTACTGGGGGTGAGCGCGTTTGCCTTCTTCCCGACCTGGCTGATGGCACAGCCGAATCCAGACTGGCGCTTGGTCAACTGGCTGATGGCCAGCGAAGTATTTGCCTTCAGCGTCGGAATTTCAGCACTGGCAGGAGGGATGGCATGGGCGCGGCATTTCGCGATTCCTCTGTGCCTGATCCTTCTGGCGGTCCCCTGGCCTAGCGGACCTGAAGCGGATATCATTGGCGGATTGATGCGCTCGGTGGCGGGGCTCACTGTGGCTGTACTCAACCTGGCCGGTATCCCTGCCCTTCAGCACGGAAACCTGATCGAGATCCGCGCGGGAATGCTCGGGGTGGATGAGGCCTGCAGCGGTGTGCGTTCGCTCCAGGCTACCTTGATGGCTGCGGTGGCGCTGGGGGAGCTGTACCGGTTTCCCGCATTCCATCGAGCCGCGCTGCTTCTCATCAGCATCGGGGTTGCCTTCCTGACAAATGCCGGCCGCGCCTTTCTACTTGCCTGGAATGCCGCGAAGGACGGAATCGAGGCGGTGAACCGCTGGCACGATCCGGCCGGGTTCAGCGTGATGACGATCTGCTTCGCCCTGGTCTGGGGTGTGGCTGCGGTGATCGGCCGAAATCATAAGGAGCCAAGGGCGACGCGAAATGTTCCCGCGCCCCATGAGATTCCACGAGGTGGGATGATCGGCTTTGCCGTCTGGTTTGCTGTAGTCCTTTTAGCTACGGAACTCTGGTTCCGCTCTGCATCGGCAAATACTCAAAAAGCTCAGGCGTGGAGCTTTATCTGGCCCGACGCATCGACCGAGGCTGCCGATGCCCGGGAAGTGCCGATCACACCGGCTGCCGCGGAGATGCTGCGTTTTGACGAGGCGCGCGGGGTGAGTTGGATGGATGCAAACGCTTCCCGCTGGCTGGTATATCACCTCCGTTGGATCGCCGGCCCTAGCCGCTCACGGATTCTGGCTCAGATGCATCGGCCGGAGCATTGCCTTCCTTCAACCGGCTGGCAGCTCGCGCAGGAACGCCCGGCGATTCACGTACCGGTCGGTGATGTGATCCTTCCCTTCCGCGCACTGCGCTTCACCCAGGGCGAACGCAATGTCCATGTCTGGTTCTGCACGGTCCAGGACCATGGATCGACGATGGATGAATCGGCCCGCTCGTCGAGCATCCAGGCGGTACTCCGCAGGGAACGGAGCCTCGGCCAGCAGGTGCTCGAGGTGGCGCTCTTCAGCCCCATCAGCGGCGCGGATGCCGATGTGGAGTTCCGGCGCGAAATCGTTCCACGGCTTCAGGCAACAGTGCCAAAGTAACGATCGCCCGCGTCGCCAAGCCCCGGAACGATATAAGCGCTCGAATCCAGGCCCGGATCGATAGCAACCGTAAAGATCGGCACATCGGGATGCGCCGCACGCAAACGCTCGATCCCGGGAGGGCACGACACGACGCAGACATAACGAATCGCGGTTGCCCCGCCCTGCTTCAATGTGGAGATCGCCGCACAGGCACTTCCTCCGGTCGCCAGCATCGGGTCCACCACGATCACCTCCGATTCTGCAAGGTGCGTGGGGGCCTTGAAGTAGTAACTCTGGGGCTGGTGTGTCTCCTCATTCCGGAAGATCCCGATATGTGCCACGCTTGCCTCAGAGAGCACCTGGAGCATTCCATCCACCATTCCGAGCCCGGCGCGCAGGATCGGAGCCAGCACCACCGGCTTCGACAGCACGCTTCCCTCATAGACTGCGAGCGGCGTTTGAATCTCCTGAGGTGCGGTGCCCAGCGTACGGGTGACATCAAAAGCCATCAGGGTCGCCAACTCGGTGAGCTGCCGGCGGAACTCGGCAGGACTGGTGTCGATAGACCGCAGCCGCGTCAGTTTCACACACACCAGCGGATGGTCGATCACGTGGACACCGGGAAAGGATGTTGTGGACACAGGATGGGGTTGTAGCGGGGAGCCGTGAGAGCTGAGAAGTGAGAAGTGAGAGGTGGGGCTTGCGCCTGCGAGGTGCCTCATCTGGAGATTTGGCTCGCACCTTCCTTGAAGAAACTAACAGGTTGATACGTCCATCGAGGGGAATTGACCTCACGAGATTCCGTGCAGATAGCAAATTGACCGTCATTCTCCCTCGCTCCAACCGCCACCACCACACGTCTCAACCAACTCGAGCTCACATGCGTCTTCTCGCAGTTGCCCTGTTCATCACCTGCAGCCTTCTCAGCCACGCTATCGCCCAGATCGAAATCGAAATCGATCTCAGCAATCAGAGAGCTTACCTGATCCAGGATGGGGACATCGTGTACGACTCGCCGATCTGCAGCGGTCGGGCCAGCCATCCGACGCCAACAGGCACCTTCAAGGTAACCCAGAAAAGCGCCGATCATCGCTCGTCGCTTTACGGAAAAGTCGTCGATGCCAAGGGACGGGTCATCAAGGCGGACGCCGACTACCAGACTCCAGTGCCTCCGGGTGGAAAATTTGTCCGGGCTCCCATGCGGTACTTTCTTCGATTCACTGGAGCGGTGGGCATGCACGCCGGGATCCTGCCCGGCTATCCGGCCTCGCACGGCTGCGTGCGACTCCCCGCAAATCGGGCGGCGTTGTTTTTTAACATCGCGGAGATCGGCACTCCGGTCCGGGTGTACGGACATGCACCTTACCGGAGTGAACCTCCCAGGAGAGAGCGCCATGAGGAGTT
>CBINJX010000224.1:0-7450 GCA_966251085.1 uncultured Verrucomicrobiales bacterium | reverse complement strand
TGAGCTTGGCGTTCTGGAGAAAGAAGAGCCGTACCAGAACAATGTCGGCTACTCCGAGCGCGCCGATGTGCCGATTGAGCCGCGTCTGAGCGAGCAGTGGTTCCTGCGGTATCCGAGTCAGGAAGCCTCCCGGAATGTCGTGGCCGATGGTCAGATGAAGTTTTTCCCGGAGCGCTGGGCAAAGGTGTACGACCACTGGATGGGCAACCTCCAGGACTGGTGTATCTCCCGTCAGCTCTGGTGGGGGCACCGGATTCCCGTGTGGTATCGCGGCGAAGAAGTGTACTGCAATCTCGAAGCCCCGGCAGGCGAAGGCTGGGTACAGGACAACGACGTGCTCGACACGTGGTTCTCTTCGTGGCTCTGGCCGTTTGCGACCATGGGATGGCCAGAGAAAACCGATACTCTCAAGAAGTTCTATCCGACCACCGATCTCGTCACCGGTCCGGATATCATCTTCTTCTGGGTCGCCCGAATGATCATGGCGGGCTTCGAGTACATGGGCGAGATGCCGTTCCGGAATGTCTATTTCACGGGCATCATCCGCGATAAACAGGGCCGCAAGATGTCGAAGTCGCTCGGCAACTCGCCCGATCCGCTCGATCTGATTGCCAAATACGGCGCGGACGCACTGCGTTTCGGTGTGATGCGTTCCGCCCCGCTAGGACAGGATGTGATGTTCGACGAGAAGAACGTCGAACTCGGCCGGAATTTCTGCACAAAGCTTTGGAACGCCTGCCGCTTCCGCCAGATGCAGGGAGGTGAGACGGAGGGTGAGATCAACCGCGCGCTCCTTACCAGCGATGACAAGTGGATCCTCCTCCGCCTCGACGAGGCGATCAAAGAGGTCTCGCACGCGCTGGACGAGTACCGGTTCTCCGATGCTACCCAGGCGCTATATCGCTTCTTCTGGAGCGAGTTCTGCGACTGGTATCTGGAAGCCGCCAAGGCGACGCTCTACAGCACAGAGGCCGCTCGCAAGGCCAATACCCTCGCAGTGCTCGACTTCGTCCTCGCGCACACGCTCCGCATGTTCCATCCGTTCCTGCCGTTCATCACAGAGGACCTGTGGCACGGACTCGGGTTCAATACCGACATGCCGGAGAATCAGGGCGGAAAGACGATCATGTACGCCCACTGGCCGAAACCGCTGGGTGACGAATTCCGCGAGCACTACGGAATTGACCCCAGCGACGAGCAGGTCGCGAATGCGAAGTATGAAGTCGTAAACGCCGGACGCGGTCTGCGCCGGGATTTCAATATCGCCTCAAATAAGCGCGTGCGTTTCGTCCTGCGGCCGAATGCCGAGCTTCCGGCGCATGAGGCGGCGGTGCTTCAGCTTCTCCTGAACGCCGAGGCGCTCGAGGTGGTGGATGGGGCATGGTCCGCTCCGAAGGGAACGCCGACTGCGCTGACCCCGCTCGGTGAACTCTTCCTCCCGCTGGAGGGCTTGATCGATGTCGCCGCCGAACGTGAGCGCCTGAAGAAGGAGCTGGCTAAGGTGGAAGCGGAGCTGATGAAGGTCCGCGCCAAACTCGCCGACGATAACTTCGCCTCGAAGGTGCCGATCAGCGTTCTCGAGGAACACCGTCTGCGCGAGAAGAACTGGGCCGATAAGCTCGGTCAGCTCCAGCGTATGGCGGATGCGCTGGCGAGCTAAGTAAAGGATTAGTAAACCAAATCCCGGCGGTAGGGCGGTTGTGCCGCCAACCGCCGGGATTTTGCTATCCGTAGAGAAAGGTAGAATTGCGCCTTTGGCGGCTAAAGATTAATCCGCCCCCTCGCCGGACGGCACGGGAATCTCTACCCCGGGAAGGACAGGCTCACCAAACACCGGCATCCCCTTCTCATTCCATTTAACCGGCTGAGCCCTCGCACTGCGGTCGTTTCTCCTCGGCTCGGGGTGCGGGCGGGCGTGGTAGATGTTCCAATCCTCGCGGCCATCCGGTGATTTGAAAAACGCGTTGTGCCCGGGTCCGTATACCTGTCCTTGCTCCTTCACGACGCTCTGGAAAACCGGCCTGGGAGACTTCGTCCAGGATGCGGCGTTCAGGAGATTGCCATCCAGGTTCGTGAGGAGCCCCAGACAATAGTTCGGAGTCAGGTAACCGCTACCCGAGTAAGCAACAAAGGTGCGGCCGTCACGCTGGAGTACGGCTGGCCCCTCATTCACTTCCCATCCATGCTTTTCCCAATCGTATTCCGGCGTGGAGAGCAGTATCCGGGGACCGGAGATCGTTGCCGGATCGCTCATGGGCGCGATGTAGATGTTTTGCGGACCGGCCTCGCTCTTCTCACGTCCGGACCAGAGGCAATACAGCTTTCCATCCGTATGCCGGAAAACGGTGGCGTCGATCGCGTAGTGATCATCGCCAGGAACAGCGAGTTTCCCCTTCTCGCGATACGGTCCCATGGGATCTGCCGTTTCCGACTGGAGAACGAAGATCCGCCGGTTCGCATCGCTGCCGTCTTCCGTAGTGGCGGTGTAGTAGATCCACCAGTGACCGTCGATTTTGTGGATCTCAGGAGCCCAGATTGAACGGCTATTCGGCCCAGATCTCGGAGCTCGCCAAACCGTAACCCTCCGAGTCTTGTCGAGATCGCCCAGCCGGCGTGTCTTGCGGATATCGAGCCGACTCCCGGCCGTGGCAGTAAAGTAGTACCAGCCGTCATCGTAAACCACGAACGGGTCGGCGCCAGAGATCGCGACAGGGTTCTTGAACGTTTCCGCAGCAATGCCATCACTGCATAGCAGCGCGGCAACGCCAGCGATGCGGAATAACTGAAATATACGCGGGGAAGGGAGGCGGATCATTGTTCAGCCTCGATATGGCTCCCCTCCCCTTTCTTCGCAAGGTCCTACCGGCGTGAAATCATAGCGAAGTCCCGCGGATGTAACTCTGCAGAGGAAGTATCCCTTACACTTCGATCCATCGTGATTTGTCCGCCACCATGAGCAGCAGCGTCCGGTGGCAAATCTCACCCCGTTTACCCGCCTTTCAGTCCAGCCGTGCCAATGGCCGCTGATCGCTGCCTGAAGATTAAATCCCTTTAACCGCGCGCTCACGTCTCTGGCGTTCAGCGGTCGCAGCCAGTTCCGGCCCAGCGGGAAATGTGTCAGCACCACAAGCGGGCGGTCGCGCGAGACAAATGGCAGATGCGCATCCAGCCAGCCAAGCGTCTCACCAGGAACCCATGCCCGGTAAACGCGGTGTCCATCGGTGGTATCGAGGGCCAGAAACTGCCAGTCGCCGTATTCGAAGCGGTAGTTCAGCCTCCGCCCGAACAGCTCCTGGTACGGCTCGCGGGTCTCTGCAGCCGTATAGTCGTGATTCCCAATCGTCGTAAGCACCGGCATAGGCAGCGCACGAAAGATCTCCCGCACCGCCCCGAGCTGCTCACGCGTGCCGTCCTCGGAAAGGTCGCCATTCAGGACCACGAACGCCGGGCGCGGTCGCAGTGCACGAATGCTCGCGACCACCTGCTCCAGCCATTCGCCGCAGCGCGCGTCGCGGTAATGGAGATCGTTCGCAACGATGAAGGTAAAGTCCGCATCCCCATTCCTCGCGTCCATTTCCTGCGGATACAGCGCTGTAGTCAACGCCCCCACTCCAGCGCGTATCGCCGCCCTGCGGGTCAGGATGGGCGCATCCACCCACAGCGCATCACTCATTCAAAATGGAAGCTGCGCTTCCGCGTCGGCCGGAGGTTCGTCTTTCCCCCGGCACGCCGACGCATGTTGTCGAAGGCAGCATCGGCTCCATCGACCTTCATCTGATGCACGATTTTCAAGAGCTGACCGAGGCGTCCGCGCGGCCAGCTCCCTTTCTTTGCAAACCAGCCCAGATACTCCACCGGAAGATCGTAGATCGGCACTCCCATTGGCGGGTAATGATCCGGGCCATACTTCCCGAACGGCATCCATGTCCGCTCGATCTCATCCAGGTCCGCCGCCATGCGGGCGGCCAAATCATTGAGATCAGGATCGTTGGACATGCAATGATTACCGCTTCGCAGGCGCTTACTGCGCGTTCAGCGGGCGGATTTTGATGTTCCGGAAAGCAACTTCATCGCTGTGATCCTGGAGCAGGATCGGCGAGGTCCGCTTCTCTCCCCACCCTTTTGTTTTCTTGAACTTGCTCTCGGCGATTGCCTTGTTCAGCGCCTCACTGCCGAATTCGAACTCCACGGTCTTCTGCCCATTCAGGTAATGTTCGACCTGATTTCCCTTCACCACGATCCGGCTCTGGTTCCATTCGCCCGGAGGATTCAGCTTTTTCTCCTTGGCAGGCGCCAGAACATCATAGAGACCGCCGGTCTGACGTGTGGTTCCATGTGCCTTTGCGTCAGAGTGCTTCACGTCATCGAGGAGCTGATACTCGCAACCTAGATTTTTGTTTGGGTCTACCAGGTTGTACTTCACCCCGCTGTTTCCGGCTTCCTGAAGATTCCATTCCCACGTCAGCTCAAAGTCGCTGAACGTTTCCTTGGTCGTGATATCTCCACCACCCGGGCCTTTCTCCAGATGAAGCGTGCCATCCTTTACGGTCCATCCCTTCTTCGGAAACTCCTGTTTCCCGATAGCTCGCCAAGCTTCGGTTGTTTTCCCATCAAAAAGGAGTTTCCAGCCGGCCGCTTTCTCTTCCTCAGAAAGCGTATTGGGAGCGGCCTCGGCAAAGGCGAGAACGGAGAGAAGGATCGATGCGACGCAGGTCAGTATACGGAACATAGGGTGAGATAATCGGGGAATTACGGAATACGGGATTTGAACGGAGTCGGTCCCACTCTCATGGGAGTGGCAGGAATCATCCGACGACCGGCAGGCACAGCGGCTGCAGCAGGAGCGAGCGAACGGATTCGCAAGGTCCGGAAGGCAACCTCTTCACCTTGATCCAGGATGACTAGAGGCGACTTGAACTTAAATCCGAACCCCGGCGGCACACGCATCTTTGAGGCTTTCACTGCAGCCATAAGCTCGGGGCTGCCCAGATCGTACTCGAGGACCTTTACTCCATTGATCCAGTGCTCGACGTGATTTCCCTTCACGATGAGGCGACCTTCATTCCAGCCTTTGTCGTCAATTTGCGGGGCTGAGGTCGGCTCCATGATTCCATAAAGGGCGCCGGTGCGTTTGATCGGACCACCCTTGAGGCCGTCGGGATGATGCACATCATCGATGAGCTGAAGCTCCATGCCAGTCGGCTTCTGTCCCAGTCCACCGCGGGCGAGATAAAGGATGCCGGTATCAGCGGACACCGTGAGCTTGAATTCGAAAATGAAGTCGAAGTCAGTAAATGCCTCAGTCGTCACCAAATCTCCCCCGGTGACTTTGCCCGCCTGATCGACACTCTTTGTAAGCACAAGTGCCCCCTCCTTCACCTTCCATCCGGCCTGCAGGAAATTCGATTTCTGTAGTCCGCGCAAACCTGTCACGGTCTTGCCATCGAAGAGCACCTTCCACGGTCCAGGCGCATTCTCCGGTTCCGAGATCACCGGAGGACGTGGCGGTGCCGGCAGAGCAGCAGCCCGTCCGGGCGCTGCTGTCTGTGCTCCGAGAGTTCCGGCCAATGCGATAGAACCGAGAAGGAGTGAGGTGACTTTCATCGAGACATGGAGATCAGGGTTTCAGGGGATGGCCCCGGGTTTTCGAGGTCGTAAAAAATACACAAGGACGTCTTGCCCGCCACGTGACGAAAGCGCAATCCACCCTGCGTTGCGTCCTTGCTGCCGGTTTCACCACCGTCGAGTACCCACCGAAATCTTCCTTCGCATCGATGAGCGAAGCGAAAGGGGGTGCGTACGGGGGAAACATGGCGCGCAAGCTACTTTGCTGACCAAGGCTGGCGAGAAAAAACCCTTGCCCTCATCGGCCAGCTACAGACGCGCTTGATGGCGTGCCGTCTCGCGCTCATTCTCGCCACCATGACGCTCCCTCCCATTACGGTTTACCGCTCCCACGACGGCCTGATCGCACAGCGCGGCGAAGATCTCTTCCTCCTGGAGGAGATGAATTTGGACACGCTTTTCACCCAAGAGGATCCCGCCTCGTGGCTGTATGACCGCGTAAGCCAGGCTCGCCCTGTGCTAGCGCCCCGGAGAATGCTGGCGCCGATTCAGAGCCAGGAAGTATGGGCGGCAGGTGTGACTTATCTCCGCTCGACGGAGGCGCGCATGGAGGAATCGAAAGACGCAGGCGGCGGCACATTCTATGATCGGGTGTATGCAGCCGATCGCCCCGAGATCTTTTTCAAAGCGACACCTCACCGTGTCGTTGGCAGCGGCGATCCAGTACGCCTCCGCAGTGACTCAAAATGGAATGTCCCCGAGCCGGAAGTCGCCCTGGCCATCAACAAAAACGGCCGGATCTTTGGCTATACCGTCGGCAATGACATGAGTTCACGGGATATCGAAGGCGAAAACCCGCTCTATCTCCCGCAGGCGAAGGTTTATAGCGCATGCTGCGGGCTCGGCCCCGGTATCACGGTGCGTGGACCGCTTCCTGGCGAGACGGAGATCACCATCGAGATTGCTCGTGACGGTGCTCAAGTCTTTGCGGGGCAGACCGCTGTGAATCGGATGAAGCGTGGTTTTGAAGAACTCGCCGAATACCTCTTCCGGGACAACGATTTCCCGAACGGCTGCTTCCTGCTCACCGGCACCGGGATCGTGCCGCCAAATGAATTCACCCTGCAATCCGGAGACGAGATCCGGATTCATATCGCGGGAGTCGGCACGCTGGTGAATCCGGTGGCGTAGGAAAGACGGGCCACGAAGAGGCACAAACGACACAAGAGGGAGTTCAGGGGGCAACGTTCTCGTCTGTCGAGATAGCCCCGAAACACCCCTGATGATCCTTTGTGCATCTCGCGAGATACGTTGGGTATCATGAGATGATCCCTGGCGCATCACGCATGATGCGCCGGGTATCTGGCGTGATCGCTGGAGCATCAGGAGATGATACTTCAGGGATGAAGAGATGATGTCTGGAGTATCACGCGTGACACTTGGGCGATCATGTGATGATCGCTGCGCAATCACGCGAGATACCCCGGGCATCAGGAGATGATACCCAGCCGATCAAGCGAGATGCGCCAGAGATCATGCGTGATGCCGCGGGGATCAGCTTTGATGCGCAGGAGATCACGTGAGATGCACCAGATATCTCGTGAGATGCGTCGGGCATCTCGCTTGATGCACAGTGGATCACGCGAGATGCGGAAAACATCAGGCGAGATGCCCAGAGGATCATGCAAGATGCGGCAAACATCAGGCGAGATGCACCGGCGATCTCAGGAGATCAACGAGGCCGCACATCCGAAACGCCGCAGGTAGGAGGAAGTGACATCCCTTCTCCACACCCACCTCAGGCGGACTAAAAGTGCACTGCACTTTGACGCGCCACGCCAGGATGGGTGGTCAACGTGGGTCAGACTTGCAGTCTGACTTGGAT
>CBINJX010000223.1:0-7485 GCA_966251085.1 uncultured Verrucomicrobiales bacterium | reverse complement strand
GAGAAAGCTCCTCCAGCCGGTAGTTCCCGGCTCCTCTCAACCGCCGAAGGCGCATCCTCACTCCCTCAACCCTCAACCAACAACCCTCAACTTTCAGAGGAGGGGCATTTGACTGGGCTGATTTTCTAAAAGCGGGGTTCGGGCTGAATGGCTCGATCAGCTAATCGTCCGTGCCGCTTCGACATTACCAGAGGCTGTGCGAAACGGCTCTCAATCCGTTTTCTAAACGCGCTCTGAGTCGTAAAACGTTACGGATCTTTTTTCACGCCATGATCAGAAAGCTTCTCTTTACCCTGGTTTGGACGGCTGTTTTCTTCCTCGGCTTTCTCGCATTGTTCCTTGGTGGTTTTTGCATTGCCGGGCTGTACTCCGACTCTTCATTCATCGAGTTCAGCAAGCTTTGGCAGTTTACTCCGCTCGTCGGCGCAGTGGTTGGTTTCCTACTTGGGCTACTTGGAAAATTGCCCGGTACTCGACACGCTCTACTCCAATGAATGAGATATGCTGAGTGTGCGTAACCCGCTTCATCGAGCGGACGACCTGCGTTATCACGCCCCCTGCAGAGCAGGGGATTGCGCCAGCTTGGTCCGCCGCTCATTCCGCAATCCCTCGGCGATTCAGACGTGCCGCGTTAATTTAAATTTCCCCTATGCCGAAGCCGAATAGCATCGACGCCCTAATCGAGCAGCTTCGTGCCAACGGCTTTTCCGACGACGTACTCGGAGCGGTCGAGCACTCAATGCGCGCGGACGCCGAGCACAGGTGTCAGTCCTGCGGTCGCTCTCCCTCCGGAGTGTTCATGGAGATCGAATGTGACGGGGAGGTTGCCTACGCTTCGCCTTCACGTTTGGTCTATTGTTACCGAGGCGGGCGTCCATTTGGCCTTTGCGACCAGTGTTTCCATGCCAATCGCTTCGACGGATTTACCCCGTTTGAGATCGCGTATTTTCGCGAGAGTTTCAAACAATCTGATGAAACGGGCGAAGGCGCCTGATCAACAAGGTAAAGTAACAAATGGCGTCGATCCCTACTGCAAACCAGTTGTATCCGACGTCTATGAACTTGCCGACCCCTATGGATTTGGACGGTCAGCGGGTCATCAAGCATCTTCTCGGAAAGGATGTTCAAGCTGCTGTAGCTCTGCTGGAAGACAACAGCTGGCGTTACTCAGAAGACTACTTGTGGATGGGGCCTGAGGCATTCTGCTACTACGCTCCCGCGCTCGTTCAGTTCCTCCGAAGCAAAGCCGCAGATGGTGAATCGCTTTTCCCTTATTCTATGCTTAGCACCTTTCGGTTTCGGCTTGATCGGGATGGCGCAGCCATAAAAGCAGCGATTCCGATAATAAGGGAGTTCTATGAGATCGTACGCAATGAGGGCGATCGACTCGGACTCGATGCGGATTACCAACGTCGGGCCCATAACAGAATTCGTGAAATAGAAGCCCGTATTGAGAAAATTTAACCTCGTTAGCTCTCGCTGCTATCAACTATGGAACCATGCAGCGGCCGCGCTGCTCCATTCTGTCGATCATATCGCACACCGTTGTACTCCCATGCGCTTGCTGTCCTTTGTTGCGATCGTATTTGCAGTCGGCTGCGTTTCTCCAACTTCATCGCGAGACTCAAACAAAGCGCCAGCGCATACTCATCTTTGGGGCGGCGAACCTCAAAGGCACCTGTGGTCGCGCCAGCGTGTGGTGAAGCTCAAAACTGGAGGCCGTTGGAGGCGCCAACACGCGGCCCATATAAGCCATCAGCTTCAGCGAGGCGAAGCGGCGATTTTTGAAAACGGTACCGCTGTTACTCATGACGGAACAACGCTGAGCGTCTCAGATGAGTCGCTTAATTCCTTGAACGCAGTCCTGAATCAGGATGGCACGGTCCGTCACGGCGCGTTCATTCGCACATTTCAATGATGGTGGACAACTCGTCGATGCAGCAGGCAGGCATAGGCCGCGCACTCTCTGGCGTGCCCGCTTCTCCTTCCAAGCTCATCCCTGCTGCCGATCTTGCACTTGGAGACCACTGAAGACGTTTCCTGTGAGATCCTTCCCCTGCATAGTCCTCGTGCTCCTAATCCTCTGCGGCACCGGCACTGCCGAGTCGCCCGACCCGGAAATTTCCTGACCATAAGGTGGTTGCTCCACCGGAGTTGCTTCGGCGCGATGCCGCCCTCAACAAGAGAATCCAATCAGAGAACGCGAAATGAAGTGGTCTAACGCACGAAGCGGCAAATGAAAGCGTCGCGCTCTGTTTGTAATCGGCGCGTCTTGCGGCCGCAATCCTTGAGCTTTCATCATTAGGCATTGATGCTCTCCTGATGAGTATGAAACACTATAAGCTGGTATTTGCGGCTGCAGCAGGACTCCTGTTGGTGCTGATTGAGGCTTCGGGAGGCGAGATGTCGGCCGGTCGTCCCGAAGAGGCACTTGGCTGCTTGGGCGTCCGGTTCGGGACGATTGTTGTCATCGAGGGAACTGCAATTGAGGGTGGAAAACCCGAGATTCCAGAGAGTCAAAACGACAATGGATCTTTGTTCCTCCGTGTGGAGCGTCTCGACGGAAAGCCACTTACAGAACCAGCCTATCTCCGCATGGCAGTAGACCCACTAGTTCAAGTCGCGAGTGAAAAGCTGCCAAAGGTCTCCGAACGTTTCGCATTGCGCGGCTACGAGGCAGGTCACTTTATTGGCTCACCGCAAGCGGTTTACGAGATCCGGAATGGAAACACAGCCCTGCCAGCAGGGTGGGGACTGTTTCGTTTCAAAAGTATTTTCTATGTGACTGGGGTGAATAAGGGTGGCTGATTTGGGACTGGCTTCGGGATTGTGGATGAGACCACCAATGGAGCCTGCATCCTGAACTTCTGTTCCGCTGCATGCCTGCGCAGGTTCTTAATGGAATGCGTCGATCATCTTGAACACCTGATCGAGGGCGCCAGAGCTGAGGACACCTCAACGGGTAATGAAACTAACGTCGCCTGATTTCTTCGCGTTAAACCGTTGAGACACTCGTATGAAAACCGCTCTCAAATTTGTCGTGCTTATCCTTTCGCTCGGCCTTGTCGCTGCCGCAGCATTCTACCTGGGCCATCAGTGGACGCTTGCTCAAGTCGTACGGGAACGAGTTGCTACTGATGCCGTGCAGCGTGTCGTGTTCCTGGTGAAATTCCGCGACAGCTTGTCCGAGCAACCGCGTCTGGTTCTGGAGGATGAGCTGGCGCGTATGACGTCAGCATTGGACTTGGCGCTTCATGAGCGCTCACCACTCTTTCTCGACCGAGAAGCTGTCAGCTATGCACGGGACAATGCACTGGTTTACTTCCATACTTTCCCGCCTGCATTCCGGCTCGCCGACGGGTCTCGGAAGCTGATCGATGCGTTTGCTGCCACCTCCCAAACGCGGCAGCTAGCTGAGAGTGGGGTCCTGAAGTCACATCACCAGCGCAGCGTCGCTGCCGATGCGCGGCTTGAGCGATTGCTAAAGCAATTTGATGCCTCCAAGCTAGACCTAAAACAAGCGCATAGAGACACGCTATAGCAGAAGAATGCTGCGAAATGGGATTTGAGCGGAGGGGCTTGTCTTTGGAGAGCCTGCAGGGGTTGAGTTGGAGCCGTGAGGGAGGCATTTTCGGCGGCGGAACAGGCGAAAATAGCGCCCGGAGGCGGGCATCCGGGCATAGCTCCGCAACAGTGGGCCTCTTTCCGGCGCACTTTGCGAAGGGAAAAGCGGGAGCAAACCGGCGCTTTTGCCGGCCGGCTTCAGGTTACGCTCAGCGTGCGGAAGCGCTCCCAGGCGGCAAAGAGGTCTGTCAGCCAGTCGTTGTAGCCGAGGATGCGGTAAATGATTCGCCGTCCGCTGCGAATGATCTGGGCGGGAATGAGCACGATGCTGTGCAGAAAACGCCGGAACTCCATGCGCAGCAGTTCCAATCCGTGCTCCCGCCTGGGCGTGAGCAGTGCGAACCACGCCTTCAGGTTCCACGCCAGGGCGCTCATCACCATGTAGGCCCAGTTGCTCAGGAGGTTGTCCACGGGCATGCGCATCGAGTTGACCCCGTTCTTGAGCTGTTCGATCACGTTCTCCTGGTCGCAGCGCCCGTTGGCGAGTGCGACCACCTCCTCCTTTTCGAGATCGCGCCGGTTGGTGATGTAGAAGAAGTAGCGGATCTCCTCGAAGAGCGCCGTCTCGCCCTTCTGCACGCTGATGTTCTTACGCACGATCACCAGCCGGTACTTTTGCCCGCATTTGAGGGGCTGATAGTCGATCTCCGCCACGCTTTCGCCGACGAGCACCTTGTTCGTGTAGCCCTTGAAGCGCACGATGCGTTCTTTGACCCGCTCGCGCTTCTTGCGCGGTCCGGTCTGGATCTCGTACCTGGGTAGGCGCTTGAGGGGGCTCCAGTCGCTTTCTTCCAGCGCCCGGGCCAGGCCCACCACCTTGGGATGGGCATCCATGCCGAAGATGAACTTGACGCCTTGAACGTCCCAGCGGTCGAGCTCTCCGGTGAGGGTAAAGTCGGTGTCGCCCCGCAAGGTGATCTCCGCGGCGTGTTCCTTGACCAGATCAATGGCGCGGTCGATCCACGGCACGCAGCCCTCGTGGCTGGCGACATTGCCCGGGCGGTTGACCAGGTAAAGCACCTCGCGTGTGTTGGCCAGGGAGACAATGAGGGGATGATAACCCCAGATCCCCTTGTAGGAGAGTGACATCCCTTCTTTGCACTCGCCCAGCGTGCCGGCAATGCTCCCGTCGATGTCGATAAAGGCTTCCTCAAGGAACCCTCTGGGCTGCAGCTTCCAGACGCGGCTCCGGGTGGCGTTGATCGCCTCCTGAAGAGCGTCGATCTGCTTTTCATCGAAGCGCCGGGTGAAATCGCCGCTGGTGGTCGGATCGGGAATGCGCTGCGCGCCGATGCCGTCCAGAAACGCTTCGTCGTTGCGGCGTAGTTCCAGGTCCTCCATGCGCACGCCTCCAAGGAGCGCATTGTAGGCAAGACTGAGCACATGATCGCTCTCGTGGTAAGGACGGTGGCACTTGAGCACCTCGACCCGTTCGTCGATCTCCTCGGCCAGCCCCAGCTTCTGCACCAACAGGTGAATGGCTCCGAGTCCGCCGCAGTTTACCGCCCGCACCTTTTCGGACATCTCGAAGTGGATGTTGGCGCGGCTCATCATCGGCGTCCGCCGCTCCGCCTGCGACTTCTTCGGATCGAGTCGCTCTGCGATTCGTTTCTTGCGGTTGCGGAGAATCTTCGGGTACTTTCGTTTCACTCGAAATGCTGGTTTTGCTTGGGTTGTTTGTTTCTTCCAACGCCAGCAAACCAAGTAAACATCAGCATTTCGAGCCTATTCTAACTTCTAACACGGTCCTAACGCGCTTCTTTTAGGGCTAGATACGAACAACCGACGCTTTCTCCAAAAACTTCAGGCACAACATTCCAAGTGAAGATGTGGCGTAACTCTGTGGCAACGAGTGAATCGCCATGACGATGCTCAGCCCGGAAGCCCGCCATTTGGTGAAGATCGCTGATCTTGATGGTCTTGAGCAGATCGCGCGTTCTGCCAATGACGAGGGCAGTATCGCAGGCGTGTTCGAGGACGTGTTCGCGGCCTTGGATGCGCGTCCGAGTACTGATCCTGAGACGCTGTTGGAGTGGGGCCGACGCTACATTGCCTGGGCGCAGGATTTCACCGAACGTGATGGTTATCCGATTCACCGCACCGACTGGGCCAAGCGCATGTTTGACCTTGCTTCTGAAGTCGGGGACTCAAAGCTGGCTCTTCGAGTGACAGGCATCGTCTTGGGCTCCTATGCGGCTCTAGATAAGGAACAACGCTGGTGGATGAAGCAACAATACAACCTTGCGAACCGCGCATAGCTCTCAATCGTTAAACGGCGAAGGGCGCCAACATGCCCAAGGTGCGTCACCTCAATTCCGAATGAAGCGCGATACGATCATCAGTTGCGCGCTCGTCCTGTCATCGGTGAGTTTCGGCGTTACACTCATCTGGTCATCCATGCCCACGGAATTTTTTGTTCCACTCCGACTGTTCGGCATGCTTGGGACGATCGTCTTCAATATCCTATTCCTTCGACGGTCCTCTGCCAGTCGGGCAAAGCAACGTACAACGCCAAGCGAACCGGCGATCCAGTGCGGCCAGTGTGGCATTAGTTTGCGCCCCGGCTGTTCGCGTTGCCACTTTTGCGGCTGGCAAGCCCCACAAGCGAATAAATCCGCAAACGAATTCTGAAGTACTTGACCAAGGCACTTCATCGAACATGCTCCGGTTTCCCGTCTCCTGCACCGCTGGCCCACGGCAGGAGTCGCGCCATCTCCGTTTGTCGATGATCGCCTGATCCGTTTAACCAAATACCATGAAGCTGATCACAGGGTCTTGTCTGTGCGGTAAAGTCGCCTTTGAGGTGAGCGGAACACCGTTGAAGTTTCTCTATTGTCACTGCCGTTCGTGTCAAAAATCGACTGGTTCCATACATGCCGCGAACTTGGCGTATCCCCGAGATTCTGTTCGATGGACACAGGGCGAAGATCTCATCGAACTCTTTGTGGATACGAAAGAGAATCCGGGATTTCCGCGTTGTTTTTGCAGGAATTGCGGTTCACCCGTGCCTAAGTTGAGCCGTAGTCGGGAGTTCTGGGTCGTGCCGAGCGGACTATTGGATTCCGACCCGGGTATGATGCCTCAGGCAAATATTTATTGGTCGGAGCATGCTTCCTGGTATGTGTCGGTCGATCGAATGGCCAAGAATGACGGGCCGTTGGTTGAGCAAGGCGGTGCAGGCAATGGCTAACCTCGCGTTTCACTTCTAACGGTCGATAGATATTGCTCGCGCTTTCTTTGACCTGGACTGAGCAGAGGCATGGAAGGCGCACTCCGCTCTTCCATCGATACTTAGACGAAACGAAATCCGTGAACGAATACCTAGCCCACTCTGCCATCATTGACTGGCAATCGGATGCGATCCTGTGTCGTGCCCGTGAACTCGCGCAGGGAGCCACTGACGATGAGCTCATCGCCGCGCGCTGTTTCACGTGGGTGCGCGACGAGGTTCGTCATAGCCGGGACTACCGGATTCCAGTCGTCACGCTCTCCGCCTCCAGCGTGCTCGAACATCGTGCGGGATATTGCTATGCGAAGGCTCATCTCCTCGCGGCGCTGCTTCGAGCGTGCGGTATCCCGGCTGCGCTCTGTTATCAGCGGCTTCGGTTCTCCGATACCGCTCCGGTTTTCACGCTACACGGCCTCAATGCGGTATTCCTGCGCAGGCACGGGTGGTATCGGATTGATGCCCGCGGTAACAAGCCAGGGATCGATGCTCAGTTTTGTCCTCCCATCGAGCAGTTGGCTTTCTGCCCTGTGGCTCCCGGTGAACGTGATATCCCGGGGTTGTTCGCGGAGCCTCTTCCTGCGATCGTGACCGTATTGAGCGGGCTGCTCATATTCTTCGCCGGACGACGACGC
>CBINJX010000222.1:0-7485 GCA_966251085.1 uncultured Verrucomicrobiales bacterium | reverse complement strand
ACCGGGAGGAGGCCGAGGAGGTCGAGAGCGACGAGGAATACTCCCTCGAAAATGAGGAGGATAAAGGCTGGTTCGATGGTGCTGTGGAAGCAGCGGGCCCGGACGACGACGATGATAACGATGCGGAGGATTCCGATTAATCGAAGCCTCGGACTCGTAGACAGCCGTAAACAACAAACTCCAAAGCGTCCGTCGGATTCCGACGGGCGCCTTTATTTTTGTTTCAAGAACTCAGAGTCTCCTGCAGCACCGCTGAATCGGAGCGCATACGGCGGATGCCCATCTTTCTTTTCTCTGCTTTCGACGGGCTTCTGAGGTGCTGAGCACTCTTTTCAGCCGTCCGTGCGGTGCCTCTCAACCCTGCATTTCCGCTCTCAATTCGAAGACTCCGCCCTCAATGAAAGGGGGTGTTAAGGAGCCTTTTTGATTCTCCGTTTCTCCTCCGAAATCTTTTTTGCACCTTTTACATCCATTTCGCAGGGTGAATCCGTTCCGTACAGTGAGTGCAGCTTTACGCTGCACCTACATTTGGCGCCGGCTGATTCGGGGTGGGTCAGCCGGCGCTCGATTTTTCCGGGATTGAGGTAAACTCGTGTGGGTCCCGGTTACTAAGCGGCGCGGTTTTCGATATTGCCCATAACCGGCGATTGCCGCTGGGGGCACGCGTTCAAAGCGGAAACGATACTGTCTCGCAAAGTCTGCTGGGTGAAAGGTTTGCGAAGGAACACATCGACCATCGAGATGTCGGCCGCATGCTCGATCGCATCGAGCATCCCTGTGACCAGAACTACGGGAATCTGTGGGTCGAAACGCTTGATCTCCGCAGCCAGCTCTTCACCACTCAGGCCGGGCATCATCCGATCCGTGAGAACGACATCCCAAGCTCCGGAATGAATCTGCTCGAGCGCTTCGCGGGCGTCTCCGACAGAAATCACAGAGTGCCCATCCACTGCGAGACATGCGTTCAAAACCTCCCGGACCAGTGGCTCGTCGTCCACCAAAAGAATCCGGAGCGGTTTCTGTTCCGCTGCTTCAGCGAGGTCGCTAATGCCAGATAAGCTCGTCATGATCGACTTTCCTAAAAGCATAAACCCGGCCCAACGGCGCATCAGGTTGAGAAATCCGCATAAGAATGGTCGTCGCCTTGGAAAAAGACCTGCAGTGTATCACTCCGTAACGCAGGAAGTTACACACACTGACAAACAGTATTGAGCAGGAAGATTGAAGCGGAGGCGGGTTGCGCGTATCCTTGTCAAGGCGCAAGGGCGGATTCCCCAGCGCCGTTCTCCCCTATGAAAACCCTCCTTATCCTCCTCTCGGCCCTCGGTATTCTCATCAGCAACGGCTTCGCTCAGGTTGTCTTTCGCCTCAAGTACGTGGCAGATGATTTGGATCTCAAGAACCCGGCGAACCACGCGTTTCAGATCAATACTCTCGACGTCCGGACACCATCAACGTTCCTGAAGATAGGCGATACGATCCCGAAAACGAAGCTGAAGCTGGAGCGCTTCGAGCAAAAATCCGGCAAGGACCCACATGGCAAAGAAATAGATCTTCCTGAGCTGACACTCCGGAACACGGCGACAGGCGAGATATTCGTGCTCCCCTGGAATAAGATCGTTAACGTCCCTGGAGCGGTGAAGGGGAAATAATCCTTTCATCTGGTTTTGAAATCGACAGCCGCAGCTATGCTCCTGCGGCTGTCTGGGTTATTCCCTAACCAGATGAGTACACCCATGCTTCCACCCACCACACGCCGGAAGGCGATCATCAGCCTCGCCGTTGCGGTCGCTGCAACGCTCACCTCCTCCCCTCTTGTACGTGCACAAGAATCCACCACCGGTTACGATCTGGTCGTCTATGGCGGCACGAGCGCGGGGGTGATTGCCGCCGTGCAGGCGAAGAAGATGGGCAAGAGCGCGATCATCGTCTGCCCCGACAAACACCTTGGCGGCCTTTCCAGCGGCGGACTCGGCTTCACCGACACGGGCAACAAGGCAGTGATTGGCGGACTTTCCCGCGACTTCTATCATCGCGTCTGGAAGCATTACCAGAAGCCGGAAGCGTGGAAGTGGCAGGCCCGCGAACAGTACGGCAACAAGGGCCAGGGCACTCCGGCGATGGACGGGCAGCAGCGTACCATGTGGATCTTTGAACCGCACGTCGCCGAGCAGGTCTTCGAGGATTACGTGAAGGAGTTCCAGATTCCCGTGCACCGCGACCAGTGGCTGGACCGCACCCCGGGCAAAGGGGTGCAGAAGACGAACGGCCGGATCTCCGGAATCACGATGCTCTCCGGCAAGAGGTACACCGGAAAGATGTTCATCGACGCCACTTACGAAGGCGACCTGATGGCCGCAGCCGGCGTGAGCTACCATGTCGGCCGCGAGGCGCAGAGTGTGTACGACGAGAAGTGGAACGGCATCCAGACGGGGGTGCTCCATCACCGGCATCACTTCGGCGTGCTGAAGAAACCGATCAGCCCCTACGTGGTTCCGGGCGATCCGAAGAGCGGTGTGCTCCCACGGGTTTCCGCGGAACCTCCGGGCGAGTACGGCGCGGGCGACAAGCGCGTGCAGGCGTACTGCTACCGGATGTGCCTCACCGATCATCCGGAGAACCGTATCCCGTTTGAAAAACCGGAAGGGTACGATCCGAAACAATACGAGTTGCTCGTGCGCATCTACGAGGCCGGATGGAACGAGACGTTCGCCAAATTCGACCCGATCCCGAATCACAAGACCGACACGAACAACCACGGCCCGTTCAGCTTCGACAATATCGGTTTCAACTACGACTACCCGGAAGCTTCCTACGAGCGCCGTCGCGAGATTCTCAAGGAACACGAAACCTATCAGAAGGGGCTTCTCTACTTCGTCGCCAACGATCCGCGGGTACCAAAGGCACAGCGGGAGAAGATGCAGAAGTGGGGTCTGCCGAAGGATGAATTCAAGGATAACGGTGGATGGTCGCACCAGATCTACGTCCGCGAGGCGCGGCGGATGATCGGCTCCTACGTGATGACCGAGAACGAGCTTCTGAAGAAGCGCCCCACGCCGGATTCCGTTGGCATGGGTTCATACACCATCGATTCTCACAATGTGCAGCGATACATCACGCCCGAGGGCTATGTGCAGAACGAGGGCGACATCGGCGTGCACGCCTCGCCTTACGAGATCGCTTATGGCTCGCTCGTGCCGAAGAAAGAGCAATGCGAAAACCTGGTCGTGCCGGTGTGCGTCTCCTCCTCGCATATCGCGTATGGATCGATCCGGATGGAGCCCGTTTTCATGATCCTCGGCCAATCCGCCGCGACGGCTGCCGTGATGGCGATCGATGATAACACGGCGGTGCAGGATGTCCCGTACGCGAAGCTGCGCGAGAAGCTTTCTGCTGACGGGCAGGTATTGCAGTACACAGCACCGGAGAAGAAGACGGCAGCAGCGAAATAGCCTGCGCCTATAGAGTTTAAAGGTTCAGAATTCCGGCGCGTGGAGCTGCGTCCTTCACGCGCCGGATGCTGAAATCGCGTCGCCATTTTCTTCGCTCCTGCGAAGCCGGGAGCGTAACCAGCGGGCGAGCATTTCCGCGCAAAATATCCCGATGTAGTTCGCCGCGAGGTCCTTGAGATCGAATGTGCGAGAAGGAATCCAGATCTGTGAGAATTCCTCGACGGTGATCAGCACAAACACGATCACTCCTCCGAGTTGAAACCGGAACCGCTCCGAGTTCACCACACGCCCTGAGAGTGCCGCATTGAGCAGGAAGGCGAGGGTACCGATGAGGAAGACGTGCCCGACCTTGTCGCCCAGCGGAATGCCGCCAACCCAGTCGAGAAACCAGCGCAACCTTCCACTGTCTGCGCCGGCAATGATTCCGAGGACAAACAGCAGAAACAGGATGAATGGAAACCAGCGCTTGAGATTCATCGGGGTACCGGCTGCTCTGGTTAGCCGCGATCCGGGGAAAGTCCAGCGGGGGATCAAATTATCCCGAACACCGCTTTTGAAAGATCAATCCTGTCCAAAGCCTCATTAATGAGGATAGAGAGTCCGCCTTCTCCTGCTGCACAGGAGAGTACGGAGACGGACCCTGCGAGATGCCTTTCAGGTCCGAAGGACCAGCAGTCACTCAGCCCAGCCCGGCCGAGGGCTGGGTGGGAACAACAAAGAGGACGAGGTCTGAAGGACCGCCATAGTTTTCCTGCACTCGGCACCCGATCAGGCAAACTACCGCGGTCCTTTAGACCGCGAACGCTTTCTTTCAGATCCCCAGGCCTTTCGGCCTGGGCTGAGTTACTGTCCGCTCCGTTGGAGCTGAGAAACGCCGATGCAAAAGCGGCGTTCGGGATTAGAGCCTCCGCGAAGAGGAGAGGCTCTTAATCGTAATCCTAATCTTACTCGTAATCCTCTGGAACGATCACGATTACGATTACGAGGGTAGCCCTATTCGGAGAGCGCCCTTACGCCAGCCCCGTCAGCGTCCCGCTCGCATCCTGGAACTTCCCGGTCTCCACTCCCATCTTCTGGATCGTGGTGAGCAGGACGTTTGAAAGCGGCGGATGCTTCTGCGGATCGTGGGCGATGTGCTGGCCGTGCCTGAGCCCCCATGCCTCACCACCAGCCACAATGAGGGGCAGATCCTTTGGAGAATGATCCCCGGTCTTTCCTGAATTCATTCCCGAGCCGTACACGATCATGGTGTGATCGAGCATGGAGCGGCCGCCTTCTTCCGTGGACTTGAGGAAGGTGAGGAATCGGCCGAGGCGCTCGAGGTGGAAACGATCGATCGCGGCGAGTTTCTTCAGCATACCCGCATCACCACCATGATGCGACAGCTCGTGGTGATTCTCCCCTCCCCCGCCATATCCGCCAGCTTCGCGAGACCACTCGAAGGTGATCACCCGCGTGGTGTCGGTGATGAACGTGAGATAACTCAGCTCCAGCATCACATCGACCCACATTGGCCGGTCGTGACCGTTCTGCGGCTGACTGTTCAGCTGCAGCCCTTTGTTTTCGATCGTCGGTTTCGGCACGTCCACCCACTCGGTCAGCCGCTGCACACGCTGCTCAGTCTGGCGTACGGAAGTGAGGTATTCATCGAGCTTCTGCTGATCGGCGCGACCGAGTTTTTTCTGCAGGGCATTGGCTTCGCCGAGCACGCTGTCGAGTACGCTTCTCTTTTCCGCATAACGGCGCAGTGTTGCCTCACGGGAACTGGCATCATCCGGCACGAACAGCCGCTCGAACAAGCGCTGCGGACTGTTCTCCGCCGGGAGCGGCGTGCCGTTGCGATCGAAAGCGAGCGTGTGAGAGTGGAGCGCGGAACCGGTGCCGGACATGTCGGAGAGTTCCAGGGAGGGCAGCCGGGTGTGTTTGCCGATCTGCTCCGCGATCACCTGATCCGCCGAGATCGTGTTTGTGTAATCTTTGCCCGGCACCGCCCGCAGATCCGCACCGGTAAGCCAGGTGTCGGCGCCGGAATGGCCGCCGGTGCAGTTCGGATGTCCGAGACCGGTGAGCACGGAAAAGCGGGAACGGTGTTCCTCCAGCACTTTCAGCGTCGGTGACAGCGTGTAATCCGCGCCCGTGCCGGTGGGCATCCACTCATGCACGTTTACGCCGTTGGGCACATAACAGAAGATCACTCGCGGCGTCGGTTTGGCTCCCGACTTCGCCAGCGGTTTGAACGTTGAAGGCGCGGCCCATGCGGTGCGAGGCATCATGGCTTCCAGCAGCGGCAGAGCGAGTGATGCACCAAGCCCACGCAGGACCGTGCGACGCGAGAGCGGTTGGGAGAGCTGAAGGTTCATAGGGAATTCTACGCGGTTACTTGGTGAGAAATGCTGGGGAAGTGACTACCGCCTTCAAGAGCGCGCGAAGCGTGTAGCGGTCGTGTTTCATCGCCGCCACATTTGCCTGCAGTGCGGACCGATCGGAAAAACCCAACTCGCGGCCGAGCGCGTAGGTGGTGATCCGGTCGGCGAGCGCATTGAGAAAGAGCTGCTCTTTCTTCAGCAACTCCTTCTGCAGCCCCTCCACCCCGACGAACTCCGTGCCATCAGGCATCCTGGCGCTGGCATCGATCACAGGGTCGTCCTTGTCGATGCGACCGTTGTACCCATGCCCCTCCTGTTCGCGCCATTCCCCGGCAGCGTTGAAGTTCTCCAGTGCAAGGCCTAGCGGATCGATCTTGTTATGGCAGCGCGCACAGGCGGCAAGTTCGCGGTGGATTTGAAGGCGCTGCCGGACAGTCGCTTTGTCGATGCCGGGAACCTTGGGCGCGATCTCACCCGCGTTTGCCACGGGCAGACCCGGATCGGTTCCGAGCAATGTTTTCAGCACCCATACGCCGCGTGACACCGGCGAGGTGCGAGTGCCGTTGGAAGTGGTGGTCAAGATACTGGCCTGCGTCACCACACCGCCGCGATGCGACTCCGGCGGAGCTGAGACCCGGCGCATGGCGTCCCCTTTCACTCCCGGGATGCCGTAGAACCGCGCGAGCCGTTCGTTGATCGTCACGAAGTCGCTCTTCACGAGATTCCGCACATCGAGGTCCTTGCGAAGGATTTCAGCAAAGAACGCTTCCGACTCGCGAACCATCGAGATCTCCAGATGCCGGTCGTATTCGGGATAGAGGGTCTTCACCGGCGGGTTCGATCCCACCTTCCGCAGCCCGAGCCACTGGCCCGTGAAATTCTTCACGAACGCCTCGCTCTTGGGATCCGCGAGCATCCGGTCCACCTGCTTGCGGAGAACCTCGGAGTTGCCCAGCGTGCCGGCGGCCGCGAGGCGGAACAGGGTGTCATCGGGCATCGACGACCAGAGGAAGTACGACAGCCGCGACGCCAGCTCATAACCGCCGAGCTTGCGCGGCGCGCCGTTCGGCGAGGCGGGTTCGGTGAGGTAAAGGAAATTGGGCGAAGTCAGCACCGCCGAGAGCGGCACCTTGATCGCCTCGACAAAACTCGGTTTCTCCGCGCGGTGCTCCTCGAAGAGTGCCAGCTTCTCGTTGATCTCCTCGGCAGTTGCAGGACGCCGATACGCGCGGCCCATGAAGGCGGCAAGCACGTCACGCGCATACGCCTTCTCGTCTTTGCCCTTGTTCGGCGAGTCGCGCAGGATGCGCGTGTGACTCGGTGGCGGCCAGCTCGGGTAAACCGGACCTTCCAGTTCGATCCAGTCGATCAGCAACTCGGGCCGCGCGAAATCATCGTGCCCCTGCATCCAGAAATTCTCGAGCACGCTCGGGATGTCGTAGGCGTACTCGAAAACGATCCCCGCCTTCTGCGTAGTGAAGTTCGCGCGGATCTCGTACACCTGCGGAGCGGTTTCGGTCGCATCGACATCCATCTCGCTGACTACCCGCGGCGAGCCGCCAATATTGGTACTGATCTTTACCCGCGGCGCGCCGTAGTCGTACATGCGGTGTGTACGGAAGTGCTCGAGGTCCCGCTCGAATTGCCGGTCAGCCCCTTTGTTCTTC
>CBINJX010000221.1:0-7504 GCA_966251085.1 uncultured Verrucomicrobiales bacterium | reverse complement strand
TGCCACTTCCTTACCATCCGCATTCTCGATTTTCAGCCATGCATCGAGCGGAGAGCCTGCCGTGGCACTGGTGATCTGCAGTTCATAAGTCCGCTGCTTCACTGCCGTGAAGGTATAGCGATCCTCATCGTTCGCCTTATCGATGCGTGCGGTGACTGCCCCGGGCATCTCCAGCGCCTGTGGAGTGTCCGTTTCGTTTCCGACTACCTCCGCGACATCGCTGATCGTTAGTGGATGCTCCAGAATTGAATTCGACTCACCGTCGAGTTCCTCGCTGTCTGACTCAAGATTCCAGCCGACGAGTTGCACAGGCGTTTTTTTTCCGCGCGGAACTGCAAGAGGGAGTGTGTGACGCACGAAGGGACCGCTGGTCAGGTGTAGTCGATAGACACAAGCTTCCCCTCCTGTGAAGTTCACCGAAGATGTTGCGGGATAGGCGAACCCCATCACCTGCACAACAAACGTGCCATCGCGGGGCGCTTCCCATGCAAGGAACGGATCGAAGGTGGGACCGTCGTGATTGAATGCGTACTGATTCCCGTCCGTATCCACGATGCGGAGCATTCCGTCGAATGAAGAGCCGAGCACGTAGGCTTCGAGCCGAGCGACGAGAGTCTGCCCGCGCTTGAGAGTGACCGCAAACGAGTCCACATCACCACCTCTATCGAGACGGCCGTTTACGGTACTCGGTAGGTCGGTGAGCGGTTGCGCTGCAGTGAATTGATTGTTCGGCTCGGTCTCCCGCTGGTCGGGCTTCTTTGTGACAACGAAGAAGCGTGGCTCAGAGGTGCCCTCTTCGTTGAAGACTCTCACAAGATGCGGCCCGGGCGCTGCCTCGGGCTTGATCTCCACATTGAAGACGCCGGTGATCGGCGTGGGCGTAAAGGTGATTCCCGGTGCGTCCACCCATACCTGCGGGGGCCATGGGGTAAACTTCGTGCCCGCTGTGACCGCAATATTCGAACCCTGCGCTCCGGCGAGAGGATAAAGCTGTTTCACCTCGGGGACCGCAGCTTTCGCCACAGCACCGGCAAGGAGAAGTAGGGCCAGAGTTACGCTGGCTTTCTGGAGTGTTCCCACGGGCTTAGACGAATAGCTCCTTGATGAGCCGGCCCTCGTTTACCAGCGGAACGGGGCGCCCTGTGTTCGTGATGAGTGACTGGTGCGGATCAATCCCCATCTTGGTATAGAGCGAAGCGGCGAAATCCTCCGGGCGGTACACATTCTCGGATGCGTGGTATCCCTTTGCATCCGTGGCACCAACGATCTGCCCGCCAGGAATTCCTGCGCCGGCCATCAATACCGACATGGCATGCGGCCAATGGTCGCGCCCTCCGTCTTTGTTCACCTTCGGGGTCCGGCCGAATTCGCCGAGCACGAGCACCAGTGTAGTCTCCAATAGGCCTCGCTCGTGAAGGTCGTTGATCAAAGCGGAGACCGCCTTGTCGAGTGTATTCACTTTGCTGCCTTTGTAGCTCGTGAAGATCTTCGTGTGATCGTCCCATCCGCCCCAGTTGACGGTCACCCACGAGACGCCTACCTCCACCAGCCGCCGGGCGAGAAGGAATCGCTGCCCCATATCGTTCCGGCCATAACGGTCACGGACCTTCTCGTCCTCACGGTGAATGTCGAAGGCAGCCTGTGCTTTCGGAGAGGAGACGAGATCGAAGCCCTGCTCGTAGAATTGGTCAAACACCACCATCGGGTCATCCACGAGCTTGTCGTTGAAACGCTGCATCCGGTCCAGGGCGGCACGGAGTTCACGGCGGGATTGCGCGCGGCCTTCGGCGATCTCTTTCGGCAACACCACATCACTCACCTGGAATGACGAAGAGTTTGGAGAGCCGCCGATCACAAACGGCGCGTGCTGGCCGCCAAGGAAATTCGGTCCGCCCGAGCGTGTGTTAGAGGGCATTGCCATGTAGGCAGGAAGGCCGCTGCGAACGCCGCGCTCATAGGAAATCATCGATCCGAAGGACGGATGAAAAGTGACGAATGCACCGCAGCCGACCGGCACGGGTGTCGGTGCGCCGGTCATCATGTAGTGATTGCCTCCGCCGTGGTTCGGGTCCTTGTGGCAGATCGATCGGACAACCGTATATTTGTCGAAACACTTCGCCATCTCGGGGATGACCTCGGAGAAATGCACGCCCGGCACGGAGGTCGGGATGGTCTTGAACTCACCGCGGATCTCCGCTGGTGCATCCGGCTTCGGATCGAAGGTCTCGTAATGAGATGGCCCGCCGTCGAGCCAGATCATGATGCAATTGATGTTCTTGCCGTTCTTCGTCAGGAGCGGACTGGCACTTGCCGGATTCGCCGCGGCGCGGAGCCGGAGCATGTTGCACAGGCCGAGGCCGAGTGCGCTGCTGAGCCCGATCTGGATGAAATCGCGCCGGGCGATACCGTCACAATTGCGATGAAGTGAGGCCATGGGAAAACAGGGTTCGGGTCAGTGATTGAATGCGAATTCCGCGGAGTTGATCAGCGCCCAGAGGACATCCTCCGTCGCCTGCCGGCGTGTTGCGCCTGGGGCGGCAAATGCTGCGGTCGCGAGCCGCAGTTCTTCATCGGTCGGTCTTCGGCTGTAGCACGCGAGGTACAGCTCCGTCACAACTTCCTCGGGCGGCATTTCGCTCGTCGCAAGACGTTGCACCCGCGCGGTGCTCGCTCCGCTTACCAGCTTCGCCTGCAGATCACGCGAGTTCATCAGGTGCAGCGATTGCAGGATGCTGGGCCGCAAATCCCGTTCACAGGGACAGTCGCTGCTCGAGTTTGGCCGGCCAAAGGCGTCCATCGTTCGCGAGTCGATCTTGTAGGTCCATGCCTGCATGGCACGGCTGCCGGGCGGCATTCCCTCATAGTCGTTTGGAACACCGGTGATGTCGGCTACCGCATCCGCCAGCACTTCGGCGGGCAGACGGCGACGATAGGATCGGGAGAAGTTTCGCTGATCTGCCCGGTTATGTTCGTTTGGTGTCGAGCTGAGCTGATACAGGTGCGAGCGCATGATGGTCCGCATCAGCGCTTTCAGGTTGTACTTCTCTTTCACCAGTTCCTCAGCCAAGGCATCCAGCAGCGCGGGATTAGATGGGGGATTCGAGAGCCTGAAATCATCCACGGGATCAACGATCCCTTTGCCGAAGAATCCTGCCCAGACGCGGTTGGCAATTGCCTTCGCAAAGAACGGGTTTTTCGGATCGGTCATCCAGTCGGCGAGTGCAGTACGTGGATCGACGTCGTCGGCTACTTTCATCTGCGGACCATCCGGCGGCTGCGGCTCCATCACTTCACCAGTGACCGGATGCTTCACCGTTTTACCGGGCGAGAAGTAGAAGGTTTCAGTGCCAGCAGAGATCGGTGGCGAAAGTCCTGCACCTTTTTGTCTCACAGGACCGAAGTACGCCGCCATCTTGTAGAAATCATCCTGCCCCCATTTCTCCGTGGGATGATGATGGCACTTCGCACAGTCGAGCCGTACTCCGAGGAAAAGCTGGGAAAACATCGTGGTGAGATCCGCCGGCTCACGACGATCGCGGTAGATTACCGCAGGTCCTTCCCGATGATTGTTCCCCTGGACAAGCACGATCTCCCGCACGAACTGATCGTACGGTTTGTTCACGCGGAAACTCTCCCGGATCCACTGGTCCAGCACGTACACACTCTTCACACCCACGCGATCCGGGTTCGGTCGCAGCAGATCGGCCCATTTGTTCGCCCAATAATCCGCATACCGCGGATGCTCGAGCAGCCGGTCGATCAACTTTTCCCGCTTCGCCGGATCAGTGTCGTCGAGAAACGCGCGCGCTTCTTCAGGCGAGGGGAGCGCACCGATCGTATCGAGCGTTGCCCTGCGGAGGAACTCCGCGTCCGTGCACGGCTCCGACGGATAAAGCCCGAGTCGCTTGAACTGCGCATAGGCGAGTTCATCGATGAAATTCTTCACTGGCAGCCCCGTGTATTGCTCCTCCGGTAACAACCGGTCAGCAGGCACATTGATCCGCGAATCGCCAACCAACCCCATGAACCGCGCCACCACCACACCCTGACCGCTCAGTGTGCCGACGCTCACCACGCCGTCATCCGTTACCCGGGCGATCTCCTTGTCGTTGGACTCAAAGCTCGCGAGTCCGGTCACGTCGCGAACTGAGCCGTCCGAGTAATGCGCGTGAACGAGCAGTCGTTGCACGGCACTTTTGCGGTAACGTCGCTCGGGGGGATAGACGGTAAGCCGCTGTAAGGCTGGTTCGTTCTCTCCGCGGTATACCATTCCTGTGCGGATCCACTGAACCAGCGTGCGATAAGCGTCCGAGTCCTTGTCGAAGCGTTCACCGCCCTCATGCGGCACCGCGAGAGTCGGCTTCAGCAGAAGGAGGCTCTCCTCTGGAGAGGCGGGAAAGACGCGCCGTCCACGCGCTTCCTTGACGATCTCGTGATAGTCCGACTTCGGATCGAAGGAGAAAACGGTGAGTCGAAAACCGTTCTGACCATCGGATTTGGCATGACAGCTTCCTGCATTGCAGCCCGCCTTGCTCAGGACCGGCAGCACATCCCGGATGAAGCTCGGTGCATCGTTGGCCGGTGCTGCGGTGATTTCGACAGGGATTGCCACACTGTGCTCTCCCAGCGTGGCCGTTACCGTCGCTGAGCCGGCCTTTATTGCGTGAAGAATATTCTCTGATTCCACCCGGACCGTCTCCGGGGACGAAGGTTTCAGGGTGGCGAAGGCGGAAGCATCCACTTCGAAACCATCCTTCAGATGTGCGGTAATCAGCACGTGTGCCTGATTGCCTTCCCTCAACTGCAGCCGTTCCGGTTGCGCGGTCAACCGCACGATCTCGGTGGCCTCGATCTTTACCGGCTGTGGTTTTGGCGCATCCTCTGTTTTCTCAGATGCAGCCGCATCCGGAAGGACCAGAAAACAGGCGGTAAATGCGCCCAGTAAAACCGCTATGTAGGTGGTCAGAGTTTTCGAGAAAATATGATGGGCTTTCAGCCCTTGCGCAGTGGTGGGGCTGTTCCTAGAGCTTCGCCCCAAAGGCATTGAGTTAAGCGCATTTGGCCTCTTCATCCCGGAGGGATGGCCGGAGAATAGCCGGGGGTAACACCCCCGGACCGGGACAACAAAAGGATAGCACCCCGGCAGGGGTGCAGGAATCGAGGCACTCCGCACACGCGCGATCCGGCACCCACTCCGGGGTGCATGCTTCTTTGTGGCAGCTCCGGGGGTGTTACCCCCGGCTATTTTCCTGGTATCCCTGCCGGGATAGAGAAAGCCTCCACTGTGGATTATGCTCTGAGCTGGTTTCCTTGAGTGGATGGCGTTGGGGCTGCGCCCTAGGCTGGTATAGGACGCACCTTCGGTGCTAGGCCGTGGCCGAAATCCTGGTGGCTTACTTGGGACGATATGCCTGCTCATGGCGCGACTGAGGCCGTGGCCTTGGTTTCGTGAATTTTGAGAGTGCTCAGAAGTTTACCGTCTTTGTTCCAGGTAAAGAGCTGTCCATCGTATGATCCGGCAAAAATGCGTTCGCCGTCTGGCGTGGCGGCGAGGCAATAGAGGGTCTCATCTGTAGCGCTCAACCTCCGCTCCGTGGCGGTCTGGGAGCTTTGCGCTCCGCTGTGTGCCTTGAGTTCCGTGTAGCGCAGCAGCGCCCCGGCGTCGGTGATTGCGAGCACGGTGGGCGTCGTTGAGATCCATGTGATCGCATTGATGGCAGAGGAATGTCGTCCGAGCGTGCCGGTCTGCTCCTTGGTCTTCACATCCCAGAGCTTCAATTGCTGATCCGCCCCGCCGGTGACGAGTTGTGTAGCATCCGTGTTGAACCCCACCGTGAGTACCTGGGCGGCATGCCCTTCAAGTCGCGCCTGCTCTTTCTGGGTTTCGAGATCCCAAATCTTCACCATCTTGTCGCCTCCCGCCGTGGCGAGGAGTTTTCCATCCGCACTCAATGCCAGGTCGAAAATGGTATCCTCATGTGCAGACCAGGAAGTTGCGATCGATCCGCTCTCCACATCGATGATTCGCACCGTGCCTTCCTCCGCGATCACGCCGTCAGCAATCACCACCCGTTTGCCGTCGGGGTGAAACTGCAGTTTGGCAATACGATCGGTGAGCCCGGTGGTGATGACACGATCAGCCGCCAGTGCTTCGGCATTCCAGAGGACGACCCGGCGAAACGCACCCGTGGCGAGTCGTTTGCCATCGGGGCTCCATGCAAGCGACTGCACCGGATCGGGATGCGCACTCGCACGGGTCACGAGGTTGAGAGAATCCTTCGAAAGCTCGTAAATGAGCACCTCGTTCCCGCATCCCACCGCGAGGCGTTTGGCGTCTGGAGAAAGAGCGAGTGTCAGAACAGGCTGATAGGAAACAGGCAGGGGAGCGAGGCTGACCGGGCGGGGGATGCTCGTAGGTCCTGCGAGTGCGGCTGCATCCCATTGGGCGCCGTCCTTCACCCATTGTGCGAGAAACTCGATCTGAGACTTCGGAAGCTGTTTCTTCGGAGGCATGTGCGGGTCTGCTCCAGCAGCGAGGGAGGTAATCAGCAGGCTTTCCTCGGCTTTCCCCTCGACTAATGCACTGCCGCTATCCCCACCTTCCAGGAGCGCTTCCCGTGAGGTGATCGCCAGCCCGCCCTTTCGTTTCTCCTCGTTATGGCAAGAGAGACAGTTCTTTTTCAGCAGCCGCATCGCATCGGCAGAAGATGCTGTGGACTCAGAGGCGGGAAGTGTCCGGGCGAACAGCAAAACCGTAGCAACGATCAATGCGGCGAGTCTGAAGATCCGTTCTGGCCTGTTGGGCGGCATGGGAATGACTGGTGATGCGGGGGGAGCCTTTCTGGGCTCGCGTTTACCAGTGAGCAGGACCCGGATAGGAATGGGATCTTAGGTGCGGAGAATAGGAGAGGGGGGGACCTGTGAATGTAGCTGTACCGGAGGATCTTGTGCTCCGACACCGATGAACGGGGGCACCCGTGGAGTGCGGTGTCGCGTCGGGGGTGGAGGTGGGACGCGCCACCGTCCCGCAGGCGCGGGAAGGGGGCGAAGGTGGAAAGGGGAGGCAGATAACCGTGACTGAAAGAGAAAGGGCGGCCTTACAGCCACCCACCGCTCACATTCGAAAATCTCGCTTTTGCAGCTCTACATTTTCACCGCGCATCCGTACAACTCTCCCTTCCCGCGCCTGCGGGACGGTGACACGCCCCACCTCCGCCCTTGGCGCGGCACAACACTCCAAGGAGTGCCCGGTGAGACCGCGTGCCTATTGCTGCTGACATTTGAGTAGAAGCTCATGATCCTCGCGCTTTCGGCGAGACTCTGGGACTCACCGGCGAGACTCTGGGACTCACCGGCGAGACTCTGGGACTCACCGGCGAGACTTTAGGACTCGCCGATGAGACTTCAGGACTCGCCGATGAGACTTCAGGACTCACCGATGAGACTTCAGGACTCAACGACGAGACTTCAGGACTCGCCGACGAGACTTCAGGACTCACCGATG
>CBINJX010000220.1:0-7544 GCA_966251085.1 uncultured Verrucomicrobiales bacterium | reverse complement strand
GTACTTCCCGGCGTCGACGTCCTCGATCTCGACGCTGAAATCCCGTTTTCCATTCGCCTCGATTTCGTACTTTGCGTCGCCGCTGGCATCGGGATCCAACCCTGTGGATGCGAGTTCTTCTTCGATCAAGTCTGCCAGTTCAGAAGGATCACCGCCCGGCTGTGGAGCTGCTGGATTGAAAGTCCCTTCGAAGTATTTGACGGAAGTGCCCGCATCGAGGACGGCGATCACGGCTCCGAGCGGTTCGAAATCGAGGGGCAGTTCCGTGCTGAAATCGTCTTCGATATCATTGGTGAACTCAATCTCTCCACGCGTGCCATTCTCCGCAGTGACCACGGAGATGGCACCTCTCGCGGTTCCATTTACCAGAAGCGTGTAACTTCCCACTGGGACATCTTCGATTTCTACTGAGAAGTCCCGCGTCGCATCTGCATTTGTACGGAGCTTCGCGCTTGCGAAGGCATCAGGATCCACTCCCGTACTGGGAATGGTAGCCTTGCGGATATTGCGGGTGGAAAAATTGACTCCCTTCGCCCTGGCCTCAAGTTTACCGCTGAATCGGAGGGTGTCCTCCTGAAAGATATCGATCACCGCTCCCCGCGGATCGAAGTCGAGCGGTTGCTTTCGATCTCCATCGGATTTTGAGCTGAAGTATGCATCGCCCTTCTTTCCGCGGACTTCAATTGAACCACGATCAATCCCGTCGACGAACAGGTGCCAGCCGCTGCCAGCGATCCCGGAGAGTTGCACCCGGAAGGAACGGCTTCCGTTCTTCTTCGCATCGTATGAAGCTTTCGCCGAGCCCGCTGAGCCGCTTTGCCTGACTAGCGATGCCCGTTCGTTGATCACACTGGCGACCGGTTCGTTCTCGCCAGAGAACACCGCCTGTAGCACGCTTTCCCCCTCAAGAGGCGAAATCGAGAACGTCTTGCCTCGAGGATCGAAGTCCAGCAAAGTTTTACCTCGCTTGGCAGGGGTGTGCAATCGCATGCGCGCCCGTCCCTTGCTGTCCGTCACGAACTCGGCTTCGGTGAGGGAATCGACTTTGAGGAGATAATCCCGCGTTGGTTCGAGACCTCCCAGTTCGATGCTGACGATCGATTTTTTGCTGCCGAGGACCGCCCGGATCTGCCCTTCGGCATCTGGATCTACTCCCGTTGCCTCCAGTGGGACCCGTGCGGATGAGGCATCTTTGGCCGGGCAAATACCGCCAAGCGCGAGGAGCGCTGCCGTTGAGGCGGAGAGCGCGATGATAAATCCCTTCCGGAAGGCAGATTTCATAAGCAATGTGGGCGTCCGCAGGAGAAAGCGGACGCCCACATTGGAACACGTTTTCGTGCGAACAGAACCTCGGCCTTTACCCCGTGGAAAAGCTCGCCGCGTTTTGGTGCCGCTGCAGAAGTTCTGGAATTACCCCACCAGCCGCTCGGGATTCAGCGGCTGCAATTGCTTCGGCACGAACCGGCCGTTCTCGCGGATCAGCTTTCCGTCGAAGTGGATCGTTCCGCCGCCGTAATCCTCCCGCTGGATATTCACCATATCCCAGTGCACCTGGGAGCGATTCCCATTCTCGGTGTCCTCGTAACATTGACCCGGCGTGAAGTGGAAGGAGCCGCTGATCTTCTCGTCGAAGAGGATGTCGCGCATCGGATGGAGAATGTGCGGATTGAAGGCCAGTGAAAACTCGCCGATGTAGCGAGCACCTGGGTCGCTATCGAGGATCTTGGTGAGCTTCTCGGTGTTGTTGGCGGTTCCGTTGACGATCTTGCCGTCCTTGAACTCGAGCCGCACGGTGTCGAATGCAGTCCCCTGGTAGATCGTGGGAGCATTGAATGTCACGTAACCCTGCACACTATTTTTCACAGGGGCGGTGAAGACTTCGCCATCCGGAATGTTGTGAGTGCCACCGCAAACGACCGCCGGGATGTTTTTGATCGAGAAGCGCAGGTCTGTCCCTGGTCCTTTGATTTCCACCTTGTCTGTACGATCCATGAGTTCCTTCAGCGCTTTCATCCCAGGCACCATTTTGGCGTAATCGAGGGTGCAGACATCGAAGAAGAAATTCTCGAAAGCCTCCGTGCTCATGCCAGCCAGCTGCGCCATGGAGGGAGTCGGCCACCGGAGCACACACCACCGAGTCTTCTTTACGCGCCAGTCGAGTACCGGCTTCATCTTCTTTGAGATCAGCTTCATTCGGTCCGCCGGAACATCGCTCATCTCAGTGATGTTGTGCCCGCCGCGCACGGCAATGTACGCCTGCATCTTCTTCATTCGAGCAAGCTCGTGACTGGCGGAGAATTCGAGCTGATCTTCGGTTGCGCTGATCGCCATTTCTCGGGAGACGCGAGCCTGATGGACTTGAACGAATGGCTGGGCACCGAGTTCTCGGGTCGCACGGATCAACGCTACGGTCATCTCTGGCGGGATATCGAATGCATCGATCAGGACTCGATCGCCTTTCTGGAGTTTGGTGGAGTAACCGACGAGGAGCTGGGCGAGTTTATCAAAACGCGGATCGTGCATATATTGCGGAGGTGTTTAAACTAGCGGCGGGGATTCGTGCAACCGGCTGCTTGCTTGCCTGAATCGTGTTTACCCCAGTAACTTGCGCGGCTCCGCATGTCCCGCTCCAAACTTGTTTCTGCCGCTGAACTCTCCCGAATCCGGGATGATTTTGAAAAGGAGGGGCGCAAGCTCGTCTTTACTAATGGCTGCTTTGATCTCCTTCACGTCGGCCATGTCCGATATTTGCAGTCAGCTCGTGCGCTCGGGGATGCGCTCGTCGTGGCTCTGAATGGAGACGTTTCAGTCCGTGCACTGAAGGGGCCAACTCGCCCGATCAATGCAGAAGCAGACCGAGCAGAGGTGCTTTCTGCACTGGAGTGCGTGGACTACGTAACGTTATTCCATACGGAGCGTATTACCGATCTGGCCCGTGAGATTCGTCCCCATATTTATGTGAAGGGCGGCGATTATTCTGTGGACTCACTCAATCCGGAGGAAGTCGAGGCATTGCGGGGAGCGGGCTCGGAGATTCAGATCCTTCCACTCGTTCCCGGTAAATCGACCACTGCTATCATCGAAAAATGGAAACACTAAAGCTCGGGGTTCTCGGTTCAGGTAAAGGCTCCAATTTCCGCGCCATCGCGGATGCGATTGATCGGGGTGAATTGGATGCCGAGGTGCGTATTGTGATCTCGGATGTGGAAAGTGCCGGTATTCTGGATCTGGCCCGTGCACGCGGGATCAGAGCAGAGTACGTTGCTCCAGGACGTTTTCGGACGAAGATGGAGCCAGAGGCAGAACAGCATTTGGCTGACCTGCTCAAGGAAGCTGGTGTCGATTACGTGGTGCTTGCCGGATACATGCGGATGATCAAGGCGCCACTTCTCGATGCATTTCCGCAGCGGATCATCAACATTCATCCCTCGCTGCTGCCTCAGTTCCCCGGATTGGAGGCATGGGCACAGGCTTTGGCAGCGGGTGTTCCGGAAACCGGGTGCACCGTGCATTGGGTGGACGCCGGAATGGATACAGGCCCGATAATCGCGCAACGTCGGGTGCCGGTACTCCCGGGAGATACTGCAGAGTCGCTGCATGCACGAATTCAGGTTCAGGAGCATGAGTTGTATCCGGAGGTACTTGCGGGATTGGTGCGGCGGGGGCGTTCTGAGGGTGAGAGGTGAGAGGTGGGGCTGGCGCAGGAACGGCGCGCTTCCGTAGCGTCAGCCATCCTAGCTGCGAGTGACCGGAGCATCCTTGCTCCGAGTCCGGTGCGGGCGCGTGGCTATTGGGCGGCTCGCATTGTCAGAAAACGAAGCATCTCCCGGTGCTCTCTCTTGTTTTCACTTCGCGGAGCGGCGCTCTCACTATTACGTTCCGCTAAATGTCTTTTGAGATCATCGTCTCTCCGAGCGGACGTCTTTCGATCGAGCGCGCGCCAGAGCAGGCACCGAGTGTGGACGAAAAGTGGATCAACCGGATTGAAACGGCATTCTCAGAGTCTGCGGCCGCAGGGCTTGTCTTGCTTGCGGCTGATGCTGGTAGCCTTTCACTGCCGCCGTCACCCGCATACTGGCGTGATTTCGCGCGCCTGTATCTCCAAAGACTCTGTCAGACGAGTGGAGCGGTCGAAGGTGCAGCTCCGGTATTGCCCGTACCTGCAGAACCAGAACTGGTGTCCTTCGTCCAGCAAGCACCGCCGATGCGAGGAGGCGAGTTCCTGGGTCCGGAGTTGCTGGCGAGTTTCTGGAGCGCGCTGGGCGAATTTCTTCGAGAGCAGACCACCGCGAGCGGTTTTGCCGCTTGGTTGAAGAGTCACGGCTCACAATGGCATGCCGTTGGTCGGGTCACTTTTCATCTAGCCGAGAACAAGCGCGACCCGGAGCGTCCGTTTGCCTTTCTCGCCACCTATGTGCACCGGCTCTCCGAGCAGGGGAAACCACAGCACTTACCGCTTTCCAAGGCTCTGCAGGAATATGCTGGCACGGAGCACAAGGCCGAACTTGCCAACCTTCTGGAGCCGGTCCGGAGAGCAGGGGAGAAGAGTGTCTTCGTTCGGGAACTGCTCGAGTCGCGCCGCATCTTTCAGCCTCTCGCGTGGACCCCCGGTGCGGCTCACCGGTTTCTTCGCGAGATTCCGCACCTCGAGGAAAGCGGTTTGCTGGTCCGCCTTCCCGACTGGTGGAAGTCTGGCCGTCCCTCACGTGCGCAGGTGAAGGTGACAATTGGTGATCAGCGCACAACGGCACTCGGACTGGATGCTCTGTTGGACTTCTCGGTTGAAGTCGCGCTCGATGGAGAGCCCCTCACGATGGAGGAGTGGGAGAAGGTCACCTCCTCGCAGGAGAATCTCGTTCTCCTCAAGGGCAAGTGGGTGGAGGTCGATCGCGATCGCCTGAAGCAGGTGCTCGAGCAATGGAAGCAGGTGCAGAAGCAAGGCGGTGCAGTCTCTTTCCTCGAGGGGATGCGAATGCTTTCCGGTCTTGGTAAAGAAGGTGGTGAGCAGGATCCGCTGGCAGATCCGGAGACGCGGGACTGGTCGCAGATCGTTGCAGGCGATTGGCTGCAGAAGACTCTCCAGTCGATGCGCGATCCGTCCACGATTGGAGGCTTCGATCCGGAGCGTGGCGTGCGGGCAAGTCTGCGGCCTTATCAGAAAACCGGGGTGCATTGGCTTTGGTTTATGACATCGCTCGGTCTGGGCGCCTGCCTGGCAGATGACATGGGCCTTGGAAAGACCCTGCAAACCATTGCTCTCCTCGTGCAGCTGAAGCAGAAGGCTGCCGATGAGCGGCCCTCATTACTCGTTGCACCCGCGTCGCTCCTGGCAAACTGGAAGAACGAGATCACCCGCTTTGCTCCCGATCTGTCGTTTGTCTTTGCCCATCCATCGGAGATTCCTGCAACCAAACTCAAAGAGATGGGGGGCGACCCGGCGAGCGCCTTTGAGGGCAAAGATCTTGTGGTCACCACCTATGGCCTGCTCACCCGGCTCGACTGGCTTCGCAAGGTGGATTGGCGCCTGGTGGTGCTCGATGAGGCGCAGGCAATCAAGAATCCGGGTGCTCGGCAGTCCAAGGCTGTAAAGCAGCTCCACACGCGAGCAAGGGTCGCACTGACCGGAACTCCGGTGGAAAACCGCCTCGGCGATCTATGGTCGCTGTTCGACTTTCTCTGCCCCGGGCTGCTTGGCGGCGCAAAGGAGTTCGGACGCACGGTCAAACAGCTCGCTGAGGATAAGGATCGACACTTTGCTCCACTGCGTCAGCTCACACAGCCGTACATCCTGCGCCGTCTCAAGACAGACAAACGCGTCATTGCCGATCTGCCGGATAAAACGGAGCTGACGGCGTGGTGCACGCTGACCAAGGCGCAGGCGGTGCTTTACGAAAATTCCGTTTCTGAACTGGCAAAGAAGCTGCAAGAACTCACCGGGATCGAGCGCCGCGGCCTGATTCTCGCGTTTCTGGTCCGCTTCAAACAAATCTGCAATCACCCTTCACACTGGCTGGGGGACAACGCCTGGGAAGGGGACGCCAGCGGGAAGTTCGTCCGAGTGCGGGAACTGGCTGAGGAGATCGCATCGCGACAGGAAAAGGTACTCGTCTTTACGCAGTTTCGCGAGATGACCGGGCCGCTCGCTGCTTACCTGGAGCAGGTGTTTCACCGGCCGGGTCTGGTTCTGCATGGCAGTACGCCCGTGAAGGAGCGGCAGCGTCTGGTCGCGCAGTTTCAGGAGGACGACGGACCGCCATTCTTCATCCTCTCGCTAAAGGCCGGGGGCACAGGCCTCAATCTCACTGCCGCTTCACATGTAATCCATTTCGACCGTTGGTGGAATCCAGCAGTGGAGAATCAGGCGACCGATCGTGCCTTCCGTATCGGGCAGAAGCGAAACGTCCTCGTTCACAAGTTCGTCTGTCGTGGGACGATCGAGGAGCGGATCGATAAACTGATCGAAGAGAAGAAGGGACTTGCAAAAGACGTCCTCGAAAGCGGCGGCGGTGGTGAACAGTTGCTCACGGAAATGCCTGATGACGAACTGCTCCGCTTTGTTTCCCTTGATCTGAGCAAGGCAGTGCAGGACTAGTACAACGGAGTTTTTCTTGTATTTAGCTTTATGTCCTGGGGTTGGAATCAATATCCACCGTACGTCTCCGTTGCGGAGAAACGTCGCCGTGCCGAAAAGGAAGCTGCAAAGCTGGCGAAGAAAACCGGCTGCGCTTTGAATCCGATCAGCATCGAGGGCCGCAAGATCGCGTCAACGTTCTGGGGGAAAGCTTGGTGCGATAATCTCGAATCTTACAGCGACTACGCATACCGCCTTCCTCGCGGCAGAAGCTATGTTCGAAACGGTTGCGTGATCGACCTGAAGATCAGCGAGTGCGCAATCGATGCGCTCGTGAGTGGTACCGAGCTCTACAAGGTCGCTATTCGGATTCAGCCGGTACGGCGTGAGATCTGGAACGACTTGAAGGAGGAATGCGCGGGACAGATCGGAAGCTTGATCGATCTGCTGCAGGGAAAACTTTCCGGTTCGGTAATGGAGATCATGACCCGCAAGGGGCAGGGGCTGTTTCCTGCGCCATCCGAGATTAAGCTGAAATGCTCCTGCCCGGATTCAGCAACCATGTGCAAACATGTAGCGGCGGTTCTTTATGGCGTCGGCGCACGGCTCGATGAACATCCCGAGTTGCTCTTCATCTTGCGCGAAGCGGACCAGAGGGAATTGATCACCCAGGCAGCGGGAAGCATCGCCGCAGCGCCGGAAAGCGGAGCTGAATCTGCCGAGGTCCTCGCAACTGACGATCTCGCTTCGGTCTTTGGGATCGATCTCGACGTACCTGAACTGGAGTCCTCGAAAGTGGCGGAAACCGCTCCCGCCAAAGCCGCGCCACGGAAGAAGGCGAAGGCAACGACGGCAAAAGCGAAGAAGCCCACTGCAAAGAAAGCACCTGCGAAAAAGGCGGTTGCGAACAAATCTAAAGCCAAAGGAACGAAGGCCAAGCGGTCCGGAAACTGACATTCAGAGAGCCCTCAAG
>CBINJX010000219.1:0-7553 GCA_966251085.1 uncultured Verrucomicrobiales bacterium | reverse complement strand
CGCTTCTGGCGGGATTTGGAAGAGCTTCCGGACATCGAGGTCTGGAACATCACCAGTACGCCCCTCGACATGGCACGCTGGCGTTTTACGGAGGGAATCGAATTCACGTTTCCCGATTTCACGACCGAGAGCCCACAGGCGCACTTTCTCCGGCAGAATGAACGGATCCTGATCTCGTCAGCCAATGCCGGCGCGACCCGTGCGGCGTATCCGGGCATTCCGGCCAATGTCCGGATCTTCGGTCCGTGGAGCGCGACCACTACTCTCAACAACGGCGGTGAGCGGATCACTTTGATGGACAAGAACAACGTGATCGTCTGCACGCTGGAGTACAGCGATGAGGGGAAGTGGCCGATCAGCCCGGATGGCACGGGGCATTCGCTGGTGCTGGCCGATGAAAACCGCGTGGTGGATGACTGGCGGGTGTGGCGCGCGAGCACGAATAACGGCGGCTCGCCGGGTTTGGCCGATCCCGCTCTTCCTGCCTCGGGATTAACGCTGAACGAGATCCATTTCAACGCGACGACTGGCCGGGTGGACTGGATCGAGGTCCGCAATCCCTCGGGTTCCGCGAGCCAATCCGCCACGGGGCTGAGCCTGGCATCCGCGCTGGACCTGAGCAACAAGGTCCCCCTGAGCGGCACTCTGTCTCCCGGGGCGGTGGCGAGTTTTTCAGTGGATTTCGCGACGGACAACAACGGCGACGTGCGGATCTATCTAGTCGATGCGAACAACCATGTGCGCGACGCGATGAAGTTCCGCCGTGTCGCGGGGCGCGACTCATGGCAGGTGTTTCCGCCGGGAAGCCGCGAATGGTATAACGACACCACGAGCACGCAGAACGCGCAGAACAATCCGGCCCGGATTACGAGCATCGTGATCAATGAGATCATGGCCGATCCGCCGAGCAATCAGCGCGACGGTGAATTCATCGAGCTATACAACCGAAGCGGTGCGGCGGTGAACATCGGCGGATGGAGCTTGGATGATGGTGTGAACTATACATTCCCTCCGGGCACGACGATCCCGGCTGGTGGTTATCTCGTGGTGGGGGCAAATGCGCAGTGGCTCAACTCCCGGTATCCGGGACTTGCGGCAATCGGCAACTGGTCAGGCAACCTCAGCAATGGCGGCGAACGGATCCGCCTGGAGGATGCAAACGGGAACCTCGTGAACGAGGTGGATTACCGTTTCGGCGGGGAATGGCCGGAGCTGGCGGGCGGCAACGGTTCTTCGCTGGAGCTGGTAAATCCGAATGCGGATAACAGCGTAGGGAGCGCGTGGATGGATAGTGACGAGGGGAGCAAGAGCACGTTCCAGACGTTCACAATTAACGGCGGCACGTATCGCAATCTCAACCGGGGCGGCGTGACTGATCCGGAAGTACGGATGTGGCTCGTGGGCGATGGACACATCATCATCCGCAACCCGGTCCTGCGTCCCACCTCGGGCGGAGGGAATCTGCTCGTGAACGGCAACGTCACCACGCTGAACAACAACAATGTCGAAGGCTGGCAGGCGCGCGGGGGCCACTGGGAAACATTTCACGATGCCGAAGGAGTGCACATCGTCGCGAGCGGCAGCGGTGACAACAAGGTGAATCACGCCGAGAAGGACGCGACGGGAATGCAGGCGAACACGCCTTATACACTCACCTTTGAAGCGCGATGGGTGTACGGGAAGCCGCGGGTGGTGGTGGAAACATGGGATATGAGCTGGGGCGGTACCGCGCTCGTTCCGATCCCGGAAAATCTGGGAACGCCCGGTGCGCAGAACTCGCGCTATGAGGGAGATCTCGCGCCGCAGATCACGAACCTGCGCCACGATCCTCCGGTACCGACGACCGTCAGCACCGTCACGGTAACCGCGCGTGTCTCATCGGGCACGCCACTCTCGAGTGTGCAGGTGTGGCATCGCCGGGACAACAGCAACTACAGCGGCACATGGGCCGCGACGAACATGGTCGATACCGGCTCTGGAGGCGATGCCCTGGCCGGGGACGGGATCTATACCGCGCGGATTCCCCTTTCCTCCTTCAGCTACAACAGCACCGGGACAGTCGTGGAGTTTTACGTGAAGGCGACAGCCACCAACGGGCAGAGTGCCTGGCTGCCACGCGGGAGTGTGAACCCGGAGCCGCTCCCATCCAGCATGCCACGCACTGCGCTCTGGGTGGTGGACAACCAGACCGTAAATCCTGACCTGCGCAGGATGCGCATGGTCGTCTCGAGTTACTGGCTCGATGCGTTGAATAATCCCGCTCCTCCCGGCACCACCCCGGCAGGCAAAGGGACGCCGGACAGCGGCGGCGGTTCCGCAAAGTTCAACTACAAGTTCCCCCGCTTTTCGAACCAGTACTTCCCGTGCGTGTTCATCCACAACGACTCGGAAATCTACTACGGCTCCGGCGTGCACAAGACCGGGAGCCCTTTCACCCGGCAGAGGGATAACAACCTCACCCGCGGCCGGGTAAAGGTGCCGGGGGATCAGCTCTTCCGCGGGAAAAGCAGTCTTTACTGGGACAATGACGGGGCTGGCAGCACGATGCTGCACAATCGCATCCACCGCTACTGGCTCTATCTCTTCGGCGTGCCCGGAAATGAGAACGAGGTCTGCCGGGTGACCCGCAACAACAGCACTTATGCGGTACGGGAGACGAGCGAGGTCTTCGACAAGGACATGCTCGACCGGATCTGGGAGAACGGCAGCGACGGATATTTCCACGAGATCGATGACAAGTTCGCGATGGGCGACGATGGCGACACGCGGCTGAGCAATACCAACGGCACCTGGGACTACAATCCACCCGACACGCCCGGGCCCGATAATCCGGTCTCTTATCATAACAACTTCGTGCCGAAATCTCGAGAGGTGGAGTACGACTTCGGTTCGTTCATCGAGTGGTGCCGTCAGCTCGAAATGAACCCCACTACCATTCCTCAGACCTGGGTTGAGCGCATGGCTGACATCCAGGCGATGGCTGCTTATGCGGCAGTTCGGGGCTATACGGGAGACTGGGATAACATCACGATGCAGCGTGGAAAGAACGGCTTCTTCTACAACCGCTCGACGGATCACAAATGGATGCTGATCCACTGGGACAGCGACAACACGTTCCAAGCCAGCCACATCACCGACTCGGTCATCGGCAATCTCACGAATGTGAACACGTTTTACAACCGGCCGTATGTGCGCAGGTATCTGAACTATTACCTCTCGGAATTGCTGGGACCGTATGCGGCAAATGGTCCGAGGATTAGCGCCTGGCTCGCTGCTGAGGAGGCGGCTTCCAGCTCGTACACCGTGCCTTCGACCTATGCGAACTGGCCGAACACGCTGGCGTCGAACGGCTCAGGGCAGACCCGGCCGAGTGTCATCCGTGCCTTCATCGGGAACACATCGCTGAACTCTCCGTTTGCAACCATCAGCCCGTCAAACGGAGCCACTCTTACCGCAGACGTCGTCACCGTCCTCGGCTCCGCCCCGAGCACCGCGTACTCGGTCGTCTGTGTGGAGCACCCCTCCGCCACCCTGACATGGACCGGCACAACCACGACGGATCTTTCCCGCTGGTCGCTGGCCGGCATCCGGCTCCGCAATGGGGCGAATGTGCTCACCTTCCGAATGCTCAACCTCGAAGGCACACAGGTCGGGGCGGATATCACCCTCACGCTGAACAAGAGCAACAACGCCGCGCCAGCGGTGGTCGTCGCAAATACGCCATCCTCACAGAATGTCGCACTGGGTGAGGCGCTGAGTGTCGATGCGAGCGGCAGCCATGATCCCGAGGGAACTGCGCTGACCTTCAACTGGACGGTGACACCGGCGACCGGCTTCAGCATGACCTCCCCCTCCCCGGCCCGGCGCAACCTCGTCTTCACGACTCCCGGCAGCTACACCATCCAAGTCGAGGCAACGGACGCCGACGGACAGACCGCCACCGCCACCCACGTTTACTCCGTCTATAATGCGGCAAATTTCGACAACTTCAATGGCGGGTTCGCCAACACGTTCAACATCAGCAACGTCGAGCAGCTCGACAACTATTCGCCGGGCATCTGGTATTCGTTCCACGAGACCATCGGGAGCCTCGTGATTCAGCTCACCGACAGCTCGACTTTCCCCCTGCGTGTCAATTCTCCCACTTTCCCGCTCATTACACGGTCGCTGCCGGCGAGCGCGGATTTCCTTCTCCAGACGCGCCTGAACCTGCAGACGCGGCAGTTCGGGTTCTTCATCACCGGGCTGCACGTAACCAGCATGGCGGGCGGGGTGACGGTCCGTTATGCGTTTGGACTGGATAACGGCAACAGCCTGAGGATCTGGCGATCCAATGGGACCGGCAGTTATTCGCAGATGGGCGGCGTCGCTTATCAGGGCGGGGATCTGGTCCTGCGAATCCAGCGCAGCGGCGCAAACCTGCTCTTTCAGCGGCGAGTCGATGGCGAGTGGGCCACTGTTTTTACGGAGGCGAACTTTGGCAACAACACCATGGTGGAAGGCGGCATCTTTGCCGCCTCCGGTTCGGTGAATGCCCTCACGGCTTCTCCCGGCCAGAGCCTGCGCGTTGCTTTCGATTATCTGCTCCTCGCCGACCCGGACATCAGCTCCGATCTCACCGGCAATCTCCGGATCACGGAGCTGATGTACAACCCGGCGGGAGTCGGCGGGGTGGAGTTTCTGGAACTGCAGAATACCGGCACCGTCCCGCTCAACCTGAACGGGGTGTACTTCGAGCTGAGTACGCCGTTCTCCTCCCAGTTCACCTTTGGAGATCTCACCCTGCAGCCGGGTCAATATTGCGTCGTTACCAACAGCATCGCCGGATTCAACACCCTGTATGGCAATGGCGTTCTCATCGCAGGCGAATACACCGGTTCGCTCAGTAACGACGGCGAGCAGATCGTGCTGAGAGATGCCGGAGGAAACTTGATTCACGACTTCACCTACGACGATGCCGCACCGTGGCCCGTCGCAGCGGATGGTAGTGGCCCTTCCATGGAGGTCATCGTGCTCGATCCCGCCCTGTACGGCACGGGTACCAACTGGCGCGCCAGCAAGGAGACGGGCGGTTCACCCGGTTATCTCGGGCTGGCCGCGGACACTGATAATGATGGTGAACCGGACAGTGTGGAGATCGCCTTCGGGAGCAATCCGGGTAATCCCGGCTCCCGGCCCGCCGCCACCCGAGCGGAGCGAAACGCCACTACCGGTCACGTGACGATCACCTGGCCCAGCCAGAGTGGCCGTTTGTACACGATCGAGTACCGGGGCAATCTGGACACCGACAGCTGGCAACCGCTCGGCTCCGTGACTGCGACCGCAGCGCTATCCAGCTTCACGGATCAAACCGCAAGCGGGACCGGGCAGCGGTTTTACCGGGTGACGACGCGGTTTCCGTAAATTCGCTATTTCGCTCTCCTCTACGGGGTGCAACCTTGGAGTGCGGCGGCAAGCGCGGGCGAAGGAGGGGCGCGACGCCGCCTTGGAGGCAGAGCGATGTGCCTGCGCAGAGAACGTGTGGAACTGACAGTGTGCGGTCTTCGTGTGTGAGCGGTGGGAGGGGCGGCGCTCCCTCGAATAGCCGCGCTTGTCCTTCAGGCATGGTTATCCCTACCCACCACACCACCTGAGACCCCTTCCGAAGGCGGTGTCGCGCCCCTCCTTCGCCCACGGCTTGCCACCGCACTCCAAGGTTGCGCCCCGTTTATCGACGGATGAGAGCTTTCGAGCGCGAGCGTGTGTCGCCTCGTGGCTCAAAACGTCTTCCCTCCCGCCGCAGTCACTACAACACCTTACAAAAGTCGAATCTTCTTGCTCCTAAGAAACGATTTAAGTCACCGGTTCTTTGTGCGTTCCCGGAAACGCATCTATTCTCTCCCCCTTGTCCTCCTCTGAATGAATACATCCCGAATTCTCACTCTCTCGATAGCCCTTCTCCCCCTGGCAATCCCACTGAAGCTACGAGCCGATGACTTTGTTGTCCCTGCCGGGTTCAAGGTTGAAGAGCTGCATCAGGCCGACAAAGACGCTCAGGGCTCGTGGGTCAGCCTCTGTGTGGATGGCAAAGGTGATCTGATCGCCTCTGATCAATACGGCTATATCTGGCGGATCACGCCCTCTCAGGCCGGACAGAGCACCGGTTCAAAAGTCGAGCGCCTGAAGATTGATGCCGGTAAAGCGCATGGTCTGCTCTGGGCTTTCGACAGCCTCTACTTCATGGGCGGTCCGATCGATCCAAAGGATCCCAAGACCAAGAACAAGGACGAGCGCAGCCTCTGGCGGGCGAAGGATTCCGATGGAGACGGCAGCTTCGACGACGTAAAGCGTCTGGCGACGTTCCAGGGCGGCGGTGAGCACGGTCCGCACGCACTGGTGCTCTCCCCGGATGGCAAGCAGATCTACATCGCCTGCGGAAACCACACGCCGCCTCCGGACTTCCCGAAATCCACAGTGCCGAAGCGCTGGCAGGAAGATCATCTGCTCCCCCGCATGTGGGATGCCCGCGGCCATGCCCGGGGAATCATGGCACCCGGCGGCTGGATCGCCCGCATGAACCCCGACGGCTCAAACCTGGAGCTGATCTCGCTCGGTTATCGCAACCAGTACGACGTCGCCTTCGACCAGAACGGCGAAGCGTTCACGTACGACTCCGACATGGAGTGGGACATGGGCACACCGTGGTACCGCCCCACGCGGATCTATCACGTCACGAGTGGCAGTGAATTCGGCTGGCGCTCGGGTTCCGGCAAATGGGCAGACGGTTATCCGGACAGCCTGCCGCAGGTTCTGGATGTCGGTCCGGGCTCGCCGACCGGTGTCGCCTTTGGTACTGGCGCCAAGTTCCCAGCCAAGTATCAGCGCGCGCTGTTCGCGATGGACTGGTCCTTCGGCACGCTTTACGCGGTTCACCTCGAACCGAATGGCGCATCCTACAAGGCAAGCAAGGAGGCTTTCCTGAGCCGCAACTCGCTCCCGCTCGCCGATCTGGTGATTCACCCGAAAGACGGCGCGATGTATTTCGTCACCGGCGGCCGCCGCACCGCGAGCGGTCTGTATCGTGTGACCTACACCGGCACCGAGAGCACGGCCCCGGTCAAGGCCGAGCCGCTCAATGAGCTGCAACAGCTCCGTCGCAAGATCGAAAGCCATCATCGTGAAGGTGATGCCGAGGCGGTGAACTTCGCATGGCAGTACCTCGATCATCCGGATCGTTTCATCCGCTATGCTGCTCGCGTTGCGGTTGAGCTCCAGCCGGTAGAGCAGTGGCAGCAAAAAGCGCTGGCCGAAAATCGTCCGACCGCTCTGCGGGAAGCGGTTATCGCCCTGGCCCGCTGCGGCAAGGATAAGTCGCTCGTCCCTGGGCTGGTGGATCGCCTGCTGACGCAGGATTTCTCCAAGCTCGACGCCGATGCCCGCATGGCATGGCTGCGTGCATGCTCGCTGGTCTTCATCCGCCAGGGTGAGCCAGCCCCGGAAGTTGCCCAGAAGATCCTAGCGAAGATCGACAGCGCTTTCCCCACACAATCGGCGCTGGTCGATCGTGAACTGGC
>CBINJX010000218.1:0-7553 GCA_966251085.1 uncultured Verrucomicrobiales bacterium | reverse complement strand
TGCCTCCTCGGTACCGCCGCCCAGTGTCAGAGTGCCATCACCGCGCTTGCTGAGATCAAAAGGCGCCACAATGCGGGAGTCAATCGTCGCACCCAGACCAGTGGCGACGGTAAAAAGCGCGGTCTGGCTGGTCCCGCTGGTAATCACATTGAGAGTTCCCCCGCTCAGAGCATATCCATCGGAGTTGAATGTCAGATCATTCACGGAAACGTCCCCGACGTTTACCGCACCGCTGATGCCACCAAAGATCGCATCATTATCCACACCGCTCGTGGGCCAGGCGACATTGCCGAAACCGTCCCAGAAGTTGAGCGCCGCGGGATCGGTGCTCCACAATCCCTCGCCCCCCTGGGCGCCAATTTCGGTGGCATTTGTATCCCACTCGAAACCTATGGCGCGAGCGGACTGAGCGGCGAGAAGCGTAGCGGCACAGGCAAGAGCAAGGCTGCTGACTGGCCGGCGGAAAAAGGGAAGACGGCCAGCTGGTGACGAAACGGAACGAGGGGTGGTGAGGAAGAAGGTGGGCATGTGATATTCAGGGGTGAAGATCGAGGGTATGCCCTTGATGACTCATTCCCTGAAAACCTTAGCGGACTTCCTTCAAAAAATTCCGAAACAATGGTGACTAAGGTTTTCAGCTCCCTCCGCCATTAGCCCACGTCCATGACAGAAAACTCCGCCAACCTCGAACAAGTCGCCCGTGTGCAGCGGCTCTTTCTGGAGCACATCGATACCGTCCGCGGATTTGTGCTGGGGCTGATGCCGGACTTTGCCCGTGTGGACGATGTCGTGCAGGAGACCTTTCTCACCGTCACGCGGAAAGCGGCGGATTTTCAACCCGATACCCACTTCGCCCGCTGGGCATGCGCGATCGCACGCTACAAGGTACTGGAGGCACGGCGCGCCGCTCCGCAGGAGGCCGTGCTCAGCGAGGAAGTGCTGGAAGCGCTCGCAGCCGATGAAAGCGCAGTAGCCCGCGATCCGCGACTGGATCATCTGCGGGCCTGCATGGAGCAACTCGCCCCCGCTGCACGCCGGGCGCTTGCGCTCCGTTATGAAACCGCACACAAACCGGCAGAAATTGCACGGGTGCTTGGATGTGGAGCCGACACTGTGTATGTCGCTCTCTCGAAAGCCCGAACATTCCTCCGGGAATGTATCGAGCGCCGGTCGATGATGAACGAAGCCCTTCAACCGTAGCCGAGGCATGAACCTTCCACACCTGGACCGTTTGCTGGATGCCTACCTGGATGGCGCCCTCACCAAGGCGGATTGCAGGGAGCTGGAGGCTCTTCTTCTCTCGGATTCGGAAGCGCGCCAGGTGTTCTGGTCCCGTGTGCGAATGCACTCGGAATTGCGCAAAATCGGCCGGGAAATGTGGGGCCGCCGGATCGCTGAATCCGTCATTTCATCCGAAGAAACCGAACTTTCGGCAGAAGAGCCATTGCCCTCACACAGCTCCCCCTCGAAAGGGACCAGCGGCAGCTCAAAGTCCCGTACATTCCGCCTAATGCATTTCGCCCCGGCATTGCTGGTCATTGCGTTGGCCCTGGCCGCGATTCTCTGGTGGGCCGCCCCTCATCTCCGCCAACGCCAGATGGCCTCACAGGCTCCCGAGTTCCTCGCCACGATTGAACACGCTGTGAATACCACTCTGGCCGTGGGCCAAACTTTGGGTCCGGGACCGATCGAGGTTTCAACCGGAGTCATCCAGCTGCGATTTAATGACGGAGCAATCCTGGTGGCTCAAGGCCCCTCGAAGCTACGGATCGAGTCAAAACATTCCGTCATCCTCGAACGAGGGCTCGTGCAAGTGGAGGCGACAGATGGATTCGTGGTGAAAGCTCCGAACGCGAGCATCACGGACCTGGGTACCCGCTTTGGGGTCAGCGTGGCGCCGGACGGAGTGGTGGAAGCACATGTCTTCGAAGGCCGGCTGGAATTAGCTGCGGCCGGGAGCACGCTACAGCTCTCGAAGGACGAAGCCGCAGCAGTGAAAGGGAGCACCGTCCGCCGGGTCACTGCGGAAGCGGATGCATTTCCAATGCCGGCCCGTGAATTGAGTGTTCCCCTCGCAGGCGCCGGATTCGAGCCCGGCACGATCGTACAAGCGTCCAATCTCACCGACTCCTCAACTGTCAATATCCCCCTCGCCGGGGCTGGCTTTGAACCCGGCACCCCCGTGGAGTCGCTCAACACCCCAGCAACTCCCGGGATCTGGAGCGGAGACAAAGCAGTGATTTGTGGAGTCTTCGGTAATGTGAAACCCCGCACCGGACGCGGGATGCTCCGCTTCCTCCGTGTGATCAAAGCTCCGGAGAGTTCCATCGATCAGTGGCAGCTGGTCGATCTGCGCCCATACCGGAACCTGCTCGAAAGCGGGGGCGCGAGCGCTGACTTCACCGTCTGGTTCAATGGCGAACGGCCCGGAGTATTTTCCCTTTCTATCTTCGCATGGAAGGAAACCGGCGAATCTCCCCTCCACGTTTGGATTCGCCGGTTTTCCCCTGGCGCGCACTTCCGCTCAGCGCCCGCCACGACCGACGCCGATCCCTCCACATGGGAGCCTGCCCGGGTCGAGCTTCCGCTCCCGGAAGACGCCGATTATCTTCTGGTTCACACGGGAGCCGGTCGTGAACCGAATGGCTTAGCAACCGTGGGTGGCCAGTTCGCAGATGACGCGACCTTGACTCTGCGCGTACCGCCGCAGGCCGGCAGGGTGCAGCTGGTGCGGCGGTAAGTGGGCGCGTGAGGAAGGTGGAGAAAGTAAAATCAGCGGTTGCTTGTAAGAGGATCGCTGTCAGGAGAGCACTGTCTGAGGTCTCCACACATCTCTCGCCGGGTGAGTGCGAGGGCGCTTGCGCCGTAGCGCAGTCATCCTGACTGCGGGTGCCCCGACCATCCTGGTCGGAGGCTGATCACCGTGGCAGCGATGGAGTATCTGGAAAAGAGACGCAGGGTCGCTTGTGAGCGCAGCGTGAAGCGCGCAGGATTCGGAGCAAGGATGCTCCGGTCACCCGCAGTCAAGATGACTGCGCTACGGTGCAAGCACTCCTCGGTGGAAGACAGGAGTTGGGTCAAGAACGCTGAGCGCGATCTTCCATGCGCACTTTCTTCACCTCCTTCACGCGCCCCTCTCGTTGGTTGCTCTCAACCTCAACTATTAACCTCCTCAAACGACACGAAGGATTCCGGTGCCTGATCCGAATCCTTCTTGAGCCTTTTGCGCATTTTTGCGGCTAAAAACCCGCCTTTTTCCCCAACTGCGGTCAGGTCATTACCCCATTCCGCGATGCGGCCAAAAAGCATATTCCATATCGACGACTAGTGTCAGCTGGCTGACGCTGACACGACACTTTCTGTCCAGAAAGGGAACACCATTTCGGAGTTCCCGGCGTCGCTCTCTCTGTAGAAGGCATCTGGCATCGGCGTTGCTAAGGGTACAGCCGTACATGCTGACGCCCGCCACACTCCCCGCTTCCGCGCCGCAAAACGGTGCTGCCGGGGGAGCGCTCAGCGTGAAAACCAACCGCTGAATTTCCACTTAACCTGCTCTACTACCTATGTCCGCAGCACTTCTCTCCGCTCCGCAGCAAGCCGCTAAGTTCCGCTCTGTCCGCCCTCTCGAGATCTGCCCTCAGGACCTCACCGATGAGCAGCTGATGGCGATGATCCAGAATCGCCAGTCCGAAGCGATCGGCTTCCTCCATGACCGCTATGCCTCGATGCTCAAGGCGCTCATCATGAAGGTCCTCCACAACGAGGCCGAGAGCGACGACATGCTCCAGGAAATCTTCATGGAAATCTGGGAGCGTGCCGGCAGCTATGATCCGGAAAAGGGCAAGGCTCTTGGCTGGATGATTACCCTTTCCCGTCGCCGCGCGATCGACCGTCTCCGCAAACGTGAGGCCTACTGCCGGATGGAAGACCGCCTCACCGAGGCCTCAAAGCAGAATCCGCAGGAGAGCCATGCACATGTTGAGGAAGACATCGCGCACGCCGAAATGCGCGAGCACCTCAACCGTGTCCTTGTTACCTTGCCGCCAGCCCAGCAGCAGGTCATCCAACTCGCCTTCTACAAGGGCATGAGCCAGCGTGAGATCGCCGCCCATACCGGCATTCCGCTCGGCACGATCAAAACCCGCATCGAGCTCGGTCTCAAGAAGATCAGCGAAGCGCTGAAGGGCTTCGAGGATCTGCTGTAAGCGAGACCCGATAGATCGACGAGTACTTTCATAACCCCGGAGTCGGACGCTTGGCGTTCCGGCTCCGGGGTTTTGTTTTGTGAGTGGATAGTTGAGAGCAGCCAACAAGCCGGACGCGTGAAGGCGGGAAGAAAGTAATCAGTGAGTCAGTGATCAGTAATCAGTTTCGTGCAAATAGGGACCGGATAACGTGATCCTCTGCACGAAGCATAAAAGTGGCAGCGGCGTCCCGCAGATGTAGAGTCCCACCTTTGCGCCTCCGAGCTCCCTCCCCTCAATGCCGAGCTTTTTACTTTCGGGTCCCAACCCTCCATTTCCGCACCGCTGCGGTATGCCTGCTGGTTTTCCGGAAGAGGGTTGGTACAGAGGACAGCTCCCCAGCCTACCAGCGTAAGGGGATCGCGAAAAAATAACTCAAGCAGATTTGGGATTGCAGCGGTTCGGTGCCGATGGAGAATGGCACTCAGCCGATGCCTTTGAGCGGAAGAATTGATCAGCTAATTCTTCCCTGCTCCCTGACAGGCGCATACCATCTTTTCAGCCCGGAGTTCCATATTCAGAGCGTCGTCCAGGAAGACTGAAGCGGCGGAGAAATTCTCTTGAGTGTCGCAAAACATGTCCGGAGCGCCTCGAAGGATCTTCCGAGAGGGAAAAAGGATCTTTGGAGATCCAATTTCCATCTTTTGAGAGCCAGAAAGGCTCTTTCGAGCGACACGGAAACGCTTTGGAGTGATCGGAAGGATCTCAAAAGCGGTTTGGAAACGCTTTTGAGGAGTTCAAAAGGTCTTTCGACACCGTTCCTGATGCTTTTGAGGAGGTCCGAATCGCTTTGAAGATCCTCCGGATCACTCAAAAGAGGTTTCCTCCATCTCCGAAGATCGATTTTCCATCTCCAAAGATACTTTCCCCCTCTTCGGACCTCCCCAGCGGCTCTCCAAAGTGAGCGCGGAGATCTTTGGACACCGGCCGAGACGCTTTTTTGTGTGCCGAAACCGCTTTGGAGACCCTCGCTGGCTCTTTTGAGGGTGGGCGGAGCACTCGAAAGTGTCTCCGGGGCGCTCAAAAGATCCTTTCTGCCACTCCATTCACACTTCGCGCCGCTTTCCCCGTTTTCCGGGCTCCTGCCGCTTGCCTTCTGGGCAGTGCGGACAGGTTCGTAGCGAAGTTCCAAGGTGGCAGCGCCGTCCCGGATCTCCCATGCTGGACGCCGCAGCCACTTTAGCTGCTCATGCAAAGAACTCAACGCTCAGCACCCGTCCGCCGCCGATTGCCACCATGTAAAAACTAGGATGTGCCCAGAAATAAAGATACCGGTTCTCCAAACTCGAGGAGAACCGGTGCAGCGATGGCATTCGGTTTGAAGAGGCACATCTTTGATTTCCGGGAGGCAATGATGCGACACATGGCAGACATCGTTCTTCCCATCCTCGACTGTCACTCCCCACACTCACCGCCCTTTGCTGTTTCGTTCTCGGTTGGAGCGCCCACCTCTCACGTGAAACTTTTGTTTTGCATCAGCTTACGAAGACCAAAGAATTTGAGACATCGCCGTCCTCATCACGAACCCTCCTGATGGCCAAGCATCATAAACCTCATAAACATACCCCGGCCGCTGCTTCGCCGGAAGAACTCGAGCGTAAGGCGAAGGATTTGCTGGATGCGGGGAAATGGCGGCAGGCTCGCGATGCTTACAAGACCCTGTGCAAGCAGGACCGGACGAAGTATCTCCCCGGGTTGATCCTGGCGAACCGCGGTCTGGCGGAGGATCTGATGCAAAAGGGACAGATTTCAGAGGCCGAGCAGGTGCTCGCGCATCTGCGCACGATCGCGCCGGAGTCGGAGTTTGCGGGGGTCACGCTCAAGGGCGCCATGCGTGTCAACGACTGGCAAGGGGCGGCGAAGTCGGCTGTGGAGATCTGGAAGAATTCCGGAGGAGCGGTGAACGAGCATGACCGCCAGACGGTGGCCGATGCCCTGGTCCTCTCTTTTCCCGAGCTGGACGGTCAGGGCGAAACTGCGGATTGGCCGGAAACGCTCCGCAACGAACTGGCTGCGGTGCTCGGGGCGCTTCGAGCAATCAGTGAAGAGCAGTACGACCGTACCCAGGAGCTGCTCCGCCCCATCCCGCGCGCGTCGGTCTTTGCCGACTGGAAGACGCTGATCAAAGGGTTTGTGGCCTTTTACACCGGTGCACCGGACAAGGCAGAGACGCTCTTTGCGATGTTGCCGCCTCACAGCGTGCCATCGCGTGCGGCTGCGCCGTTTCGCGCGATCGCCGATCCGAAGCTGCTGACTGGCCCACGCACACCGGAACGCGATCGCACCGCTGCCTCCCTGTGCCATCTGATGGGTGCGCCGGGTGTGGCGGGCGTTCTGGTGGAGGCGGATGAATTATGGAAAGACCGCAGTGAGCTGGCTTCGCTAAAGAAGATGAAGCTGGCGGCGGAGTTTCCTTCCCTCGCATCGACGCTCGTCGGGGCGCTCTCCGAGTTTTATTTCCGTGCGCCGTTCATCATTCGTCGCGAGGCCTTCTTCGATTACGCTCAGGCGATCGACCGGATGAGTGATGCCCCTAAGAACCGGGACGAGAAGATTCTGGCATGCCGGTTTCTGGTAAATGATGTCCTGCGGGAGCCGGATGTCGTAGCGGAGTACCGCTATCGGGAGTTCCTGGAATGTTTTCAGGACGATCCACGCCTGCCGAAGATGAGCTCCATCTTGCTGACTGCTGCAGCGGAAAAGCTGATCGACCGGGGCGGGGTGTCGAGCTTCGGGGAAGAGGATGAGGATGAAGAGAGGCTGGCTGAAAAGGCGATCCAGTGGCTGGAAGAAAGCGTGGATTCGGATCCCGGGAATCTGGAGGCCTCCCTCAAGCTCGTCGAACAGTATAAGGTCGTGGGAAAGAAGTCCGAACGCAACCGGCTCCTCGACCAGATGACGAAGCGCTTCCCGAATGAGAAGCGTGTACTGCTGCAGGCAGGCATCCAGTGCATCGAGCGGAAGGCCATGGTCAAAGGTCTCGATTACCTCGAGAAAGCGCGTCAACTCGATCCGCTGGACTCGGAAGTGGCGGGATGGAAAGCCGTGGGCCAGCTCCGGCTCGCTCAGCAGCAATACGAAAAAAAGCAGACGGAGAAAGCCCGCGCGACATTTGCTTCCATCAAGAGCCGCCCGGCCGGTGAAAAACTCGATCTCAATCGAAACCCGGAGTTCCTCCATGCCCAACAGGGCATCCTCGAGATGTTGTTTGGAGAAAAGAAAAAGAGTGAAGAGCTGATTGCTCGGGCACGGCAGGAGGCGCGATCAACAACAGCGCTGCTATTGTTCCTCCATATTTGCTATAGATTG
>CBINJX010000217.1:0-7555 GCA_966251085.1 uncultured Verrucomicrobiales bacterium | reverse complement strand
GGAATGGAGCACTGACTTGCGACTGCCCTCCCGGCGGTAGGGCGGTCGCGCCGCCCTACCGCCGGGAGGGCGCGTGGAGAGTTATTGTACATCCACCCTGTGGAAGGCACGCGCGGCGCGCGGACCCTAGTGCGCCTCAAAGCGCACGTTTACAGGGAGGTGAAAGTCCTCCTCGGACAGAGCACTGGCTGTCCGTAGCTGAAGGTAACTGCGTCGCCGCGACCCGGCGGGGTGGAGAGCAACCGGAAGCGAACTGCCAGTCCATAAACAAGACCATGTTGAACTCGATTCGGCCACATACACCGGCGAGCCCGCTAGGGTTTGGCGAAGCCTGGAACCGGATGCCCTGTGAAGAGCAGGGCGACTCCGGCAACTCTCCTCTCGTAGAGACAGTGAGCGAGAGGGCGAGGGTGTATGGGGTGGTTGGAGATAGAATGGCAGGAAGTAAGCGTGACGTGACTGAGGGATCGTCTCTCGGGAAAAGGAGCAGTGTTCATGATCTGCTAGTCAGATCCGAAGAGCTGCGCCTGGGAGTCGACAGAGCCTCCGTAGGAGCGAAGAAGCGGGGTAACGCCCGTGGAGCAAAGGGAGGCAGGAAGGTGGAAGCGTGAAGACCACATCGATGCAACAAGGACCGCCGACATTGGCTCCCAAAGAGCCTCAGAAAGGCGGAGACATTCGCTCCCGCTGGGAGTGGGTGGAAGCAGCGGTGTGGACCGAGCGCATGTTGGCAGCCCTGGAGACGGGGTTGAAAGGAAGCAAATGGTACCGGTTGATTGACAAGGTCTGGTCGCCGAAGAACCTGCAGTGCGCGCTGGACAAAGTCGTTCGCAACGGCGGTAGCGCCGGGGTGGATAACCAGAGCGTAGGGTGGGTAAAGAAGCGACAGGCGGAGGTCGTAGCGGGACTGGAAAAGGAGCTGCGGGAGAGCAGCTACCGGCCGGAGGCCGTAAAGCGGGTATGGATTGAAAAGCCGGGGAGCAGGGAGAAGCGGCCGTTGGGAGTACCGACGGTACGGGATCGGATCGTGCAGGGCGCGTTGCGTCATGTCCTTGAGCCGATCTTTGAGCGAGACTTTGCGCCCCAGAGCTATGGGTTTCGGCCCGGGCGAGGCTGCCACTCGGCAATCGCCAGGGTCGATGAGCTGCTGGAGAGCGGCTACTGCTGGGTGGTGGATCTCGATCTGAAAGCCTACTTTGACTCCATACCGCATGAGCGGCTCCTGGCGCGGGTGGGAGAGAAGGTCGCCGAGGGGCGGGCCCACGACCTCACTCGCCTGGTCCTCAAAGCGGGCGTGACGGAGAGTGCCAAAGGCTGGCAGCCCACCGAGAGCGGAACGCCGCAAGGAGCGGTTCTCAGTCCGTTACTCTCAAACATCTACTTGAACCCGCTGGACTGGCTTTTGGTCGAGGAAGGGCTGGAAATGGTCCGCTACGCCGATGATGCGGTGATCCTGTGCCGCAGTGAAAAGGAGGCCCATGAAGCGCTGGAGAAAGTCCAGCAGTGGGTCACTGAGTGGGGTCTGACTCTGCATCCGCAGAAAACAAGGATCGTTGACGCACGCCAGCCCGGAGGGTTCGACTTTCTGGGCTACCACTTCGAGCGCGGAAAGAAATGGCCGCGCAAGAAGAGCATGGCACGGCTAAAGGAGGCGATCCGGATGCGGACCCGCAGAAACAATGGAAAGAGCATGAAGGCGATCTGCGCCTCGCTCAACCAGACGCTCAAAGGCTGGTACGGATACTTCCGCTACAGCCACCGTACCACCTTCTCTACGGTGGACGGCTACATTCGTGGCCGGCTACGGAGCATCTTGCGGCGGCGTCTGGGAAAGGAAGGACGGGGGAGAGGAACCGATCATCAACGCTGGCCCAATACCTACTTCTTCGCTTTGGGACTCTTCTCCTTAACAGAAGCCCACACTGCGAAATGCCAATCTTCATAACCGAAGCAAACCACCAACTGGAGAGCCGGATGCGGGAGATCCGCCAGTCCGGTTCGGAGGGAGGGGGAGCTTACACTCTCCCTACCCCTATCCGGATGGGGTGATGCGCCATCGCGATCTACTTTCTCCCTATCCTTTATGCGCCCGCTCGTTGGATGCATCTCAATGCGTGCGAATCACCCGCGCGGCATGCAACACTTCTTGTACTTCTTGCCGCTTCCACAGGGGCATAGGTCGTTGCGGCCGACGGTGTCGGTGGAAGACTTCCGGACTGGCGTGCCATCATCGGAGATGATCCTCGGCATCCCGACTCCCGCATCGGAGCCCAGTGGCTTTTTACGCGGGGCTGGCTCCGGTTCGCTGAACATCTGCCACCATCTGACTTCATCTGCGGCATCAGTGATCGGAGGATGTTGCTTCTTCTTCCTTGCGAGATACTGCGCCGGATCCTGGTTGGCATCCTTCTGGATCCTTTCGAAATTACCAAACAACGTATAATCTACCAGGTCCCGCTGGTATAGTTGCTCGATCTCATCGAGCAAGTCGCGTGGGTCTAGGACTGTGCATGCATAGACCAGGTCGGTCCACGCTTCATCATTATCTCCAAACGCATTTGTCTGCACCAAGTGGCGGAAAAAGCGCACCACTTCTTCACGAGGCCGGTCTCCACACACCACCTGCAGAGCAAGCGCCAGGAAGGTTGCGGATCGTACCCATCGACTGATCCCTTCCCGCTTCACGTATGCTTCGAGCGCTTCCGGATTCTTGTGCCCGACAGCCGCAAGAACCTGCCCGCCGTTTTGGGTGATCATGTCCCCGAAAAGATCATCCTCGTCCGAATCGAGTGCGAAATACTCCATGATCGGCTCCAAGGCCTGCGGCTCACGCAGTTGAGCGAGGAGATACAGTGCAAACGAGGAGCCTAGGTCATCCACGGGAGCCTCGGAGCCGAGTTCCGTTGCCCGCTTGATCTCCTCGATCAGCAGCGGGACGAACTCGTCCCGGCGGCGAACAACTTCTTCGAATTCCTTTTGTGGGACTTTGTTGCCGGGGTGGCGAAGTTTCTCAATTACCTGCTCGGTTGTCATATCCTCAGTGTTCGGAAATTTACTGCGGGTGAAAGCAAAACGCTAACGCAGCAGGGAAGGGACGTTGTTCCGAGTGTATCGGAACGGTGAGTGGCGCAAACAGGGGATGCAGATGCGAGCGCAACGAATCTTTCCCTCTCCCGGCAGGGTGCTCACGTTCAGACCGGCTCTGCCAAATCCAGAAGCAGCGTCCCGATCATCTGTTCCTCGAAAACCGCCTTGCCTCGGACGCGAAGCGCTTCGGGTAAGTCGCCAGCCCAGGCATGGGAAGAGCCGGAGCCTTGCAGGGGCGCTGTTCCTTCAATGACCTCATAATCGGCCGCGCTCATCCGCCAGGGAACAGCGCCGTAGGTGCGGATGCACTGATCAATAATCTGCATGCCCGCCCAATCAAAGTCCGCATGGCAGCGCAACTCGGCTCCCGCGTGTGCGAGTTGGGCGAGCAGGAGGCGCACTGCTGAGGCGGGCTGGCCATTGGTGCAGACGATCGGCCGGCATCTTTCCCCGAGTTCCCGTGCGGCAGCGCTGATGACACTGGGGTTCTCACAAACGAAGACTGTCCTCATTGCCTCATCCAGAGGTGTGAATGCTCCATGCGCCTGCAGTTGCCGGTAGGAAATGAACGCCGGTTGGCGCTGGGCTCTGTGCAGCGACAGAATCTGTTCCAGCGGCGAATTTGGGGTAGCCCGGAAATTGAAAACCAGAGCAGGCGCGCTCAGATCATCAATGAGGACACCGGCTGTGGCCCATGCTTCGCGGCGAGCGGTGGCGCTTGATTGCCCTTCCACTCCGTACAAAGCGGCGATGGCGCGCAGACAGATCGTTGCCACGGGCTGCCCCCGGTCGAGAGCATGGCTGTCTCCCGTGCATTCAGCGGCGAGATTGGCCAGCAGGATGTCGCGGCAGGGGAAACGTTCGATCACTTGCAGCGCCGTTTCCATCATCTGCGATGCGGCAGCGACGTCACCCGCGGTCATCCGCTTTAACGAGCCGTCAGAGCGCAGTGCCTCCGTCCAGCGTTCGAGAGCGGGATTGCCAGCAATGCGCTCGCGCACCGATTCAAACAGTGCGGCCCATTCGGCGCGCTCGCGTTCGCTCTCGGCGCGCATGTTTCGGATCGGGCCGCGGCACGCGAGTACGGCATCTTCCAGAGAGAAAGACAGTCCTGCCTTGCGGAGGGTTTGTTCCAGAAGCGCGAGATCGAGGGAAAGCCGTGCGCCTCCGGTGCTGCGCCGGCCCAGCAGGTCATCGATGGCTCGTCTTTCCTCGGGAGTGGCGCGGGTGTTTACGATTGTTCCCTGCAGCGGTTTGCCCTGCTGCATGCGCTCGGCAAGGCGGTCGAGGACCCACCGCAGACCCTCCTGTTCGAGGAGGGTCTGGAGGCGGGCGGTATCAGGCTCCGTTGCCATCTTGGCGGGCGAGCGAGCGGCCGTTCCACACCCAGCGGGTGACGTGCACGGCGGGAATCTCCGGACGCGAGGCGAGTTGGCAGATCGCAAGCGCGGGGATCGTGGCATAACATCCCCACTCGCGTTCGCTCGTCATGACGAAATCGAGATCGAAGCTGTCGAGCAGACCCATGAGACGTCCGCGTGTGGGGGCGTCGATGCCGACGAAAACTTCGTCGAGAAGGATGAGCCGTGGGGCAAATGGTGCGGCGCTTCGGTAGTGCGCAGCAGCCGCGGCGAACTGCGGCACGGTGAGCGTCATCGCTTTTTCACCGCCGGAGCCGGTACCGTAGGTTCGCTTGGTCAGCCGTTTCCAGTCGCCGTCCTGATACCGCATGATCCCGAACCGATGCCATGCGCGGTAGTCCAGGGCGCGGCGGAGATGATCCTGCCATGACGCGGTTTCATCGGCGGCGCGTTCCGCATTGATCCGGTCCTGGAGAAAGCGCCCGATGCTTTCCCTTTCGAGCGGCGACCAGGCGGCAGTCATCTTGAGCAACTGCTTGCGCGCGGCGGCGAGCCCTTCCGGTGCATCCGGATCCAGCTCCCAGGTGAAGTGCAGCTTGATGCCGCTGCTAGCGGGACGGCAATCGAGTTCCTTGTTCGCGGTGTGTACCCAATCTTCACCGGCGCGAATGAGGGTCTGCAGTTCGGTGGCGACTTCCCCGATGAGATGGTTCTCGATCACCTCGCGCTCCCTGGAGCTGAGCATCTGCTCGCGGCTCGCAATCTCCTCCGAAAGCGATTGGCGCAGCGCGATCATCGTGCGCGGTTGACCGTGAAACGCGCAGGTAACGGAGAAGACGCCGTCGTCGATCAACTCAGCCTGCGGATGATATCCGCGCATCCCGAGTTGATCGTTGAGTTCGCTGAACTGCTGCTGGATGCCCGCTTGCGCACGCTTCCATGCGTCATCACCTGCGGCGACTTCGCTGAGCTTTTGCTCGATACGGCGCGCGAGTTCGACTGCGGGATTTGGCGCGAGATCGATCTTCTCGGGTTGCAATCCCTCGCCTGCTTCCTCCAGTAGGCGTTTCTCCGCAAAGAGCCGCAGCCGCGCCACTGCGTGGGCGCGCGCTTGCTCATGCTCGGAGAGCGCCGTTTCCTGGCGCTGCTGATCGTTCACGAGAACCGCTCTTTCAATGCGGAGCTTTTCGCGTTTATCCGCTGCCGCCTTTGCTTCCGCGTCGAGTTGCGCGATGCGTAGCCGTGTCTCGTCGAGCTGCCGCATGATCTCGTTCACCGAAGCGCCCACTGTGGCGTGAAGCGTCTCATAACGTGCGGTTGCTTCGGCCATCAGACGCCGTGCCTCTGCAAGTCGCAGCAGGCTTTGATCGAGCGCCTCCTGCTCTTCCGCCTCGCGAGCGGCTGCTTGTTCAATCGCCGCACGCGCATGGATCAGCGCTTCCCACGCCGGCCAGAGCGCGGCGGCGCATTGGCGGGCCTCGCCGAGAAGGATCTCGAGTTGCCGTAGCGCCTCCGGCTCTTTCCATGCTGCCAGGCCCAGGTCGACGGCATCCCGGTCGCGGCGTTCGCGATGGCCTCGCTCCTCGTCCCGGGCCTGACTCAAAGCATGGTCCACTTCGTCCAGACGAACACGCGCACCAGCGCTGGCTTTTTCAGCGCTCTCCAGCAAATGGATCGATTTCTCCAGCGCCGAGGAAGACGGGGCGGAATCTCTCTCCGCTCGCAGTTGCGGGAGAGAGGCATCGATCTCCGCCAGATCAGAACGGAGCTGTGAAACCGCAGACTCGAGTTCACTCAGTTGCGCTTCCATTTCCGCGATGCGGCGTCGGCGTGAAGTTTCCCGCGCGGCATGGCCGATATATTCCGCCTCGGGCTTCAGCCAGGCTCCGCGCAGGAGACCGTGACGCCAGCGGCCCGTTGCGGAGACCCAGGTGTCGCCTTCATCCTCCGTGCAGCCGATGCTCCGCAGGATCTCTTCCACGATTTCCGGACGGACGCTGGATGCCACAGGATCTGCTGCATCGATCTCCACACGCAGAATCCGGTCCAATCCCGCGCCCGCATGCGCGGTGCCTTTCGTGAGGAAAACGTCGTGCGCGCTGGGATCGAGGAGAGTGCCATCCGGAGTGACCCAAGCGTCCAGGAGGCCGGCGGATTCCAGTGCCGCCTCAAATCCGGCCCGGACATCTGCGGATACTTCATCACGAAAGCCGCAGAGTTTCCAGAGGGGCGCTCCGGGGAGGCTCAGACGTGCATCCGTGTCGCGCGTGTGCGGCGTGGAGGGAATTGCCTGCTCACCCGCGCGGAGGCGATCGAGCACTGTCTGCTGCTCTTCCAAAGCAATCTCGGCATCCTTCAGCCTCGTAGCATGCTGGATGCGAGACTCGGCCAGCGCATCCGCAGCTTGGTGGTAGGCTTTATCAATACGCCGGGCCAGGGGAGTCGGGCCATCAGGATCTGCCAGCCATCCTTCCATTTCCGCCCGCCAATCACTCTCATTCTCGATCGGCAAAAGAACCAATGTCGCCTCCCATGCGCAGATTGCCGCGACCAACTCGTCGAACGCCCGCGCTTGCTCGTTCCGGAGACGGGTTTCGTCCTCCTCGCACCTCGCGACATTCTCCCGCTCCATATCGAATCTCGTCTTTTCCCGCTCCACCTTGCGGGCACTCTCTTCGAGTGCCCGGTTCAGCTCACGAATGAGGCCGACCCCACGGTCGTGATCCGACATGAAACGCTCCACCTTCTTTCGCGTCGTCTCTGCGCTTCGTGAGTCCGGAGCGTTCTCCGGCTGCAGCAATGTTTCGGGAGCGTTCATGGCGCTCAACGCCTCTTCCAAAGCGGCACGCCGGCTGGTCGCCTCCTCGAATTTGCGTGCGGCGAAGGCTTCGGTTTCGGCCCGCTCGGCGCTGCGGTGATCGCGAGTCGCTTCCGCGCGCCTCGCTTCCTCTTCTGCACGAGTGTGCTGCGCGATCCGTTCGTCACGTGCTTCACCGGCCTGCCGCAGATCCTCGGCGCTCCTCATCTCGGGACTCCCCAGCAGCGTGCGCTCACCCTCTCTCGCCCCGGCCAGTTGCGCGGCCGCTTCCGGCTCCAGCCGGCCAACG